>DASTHR010000238.1:0-14905 GCA_035718105.1 Burkholderiales bacterium | reverse complement strand
CAACTCGCGGTTTTTGATGCCATCGCCCGGCTCGGGAGCTTCACCCGCGCCGCCGAGGAGTTGTACATGGCCCAGCCCACGGTCTCGATCCAGATCAAGAAGCTCAACGAGACGGTGGGGCTGCCGCTGTTCGAGCAGGTGGGCAAGAAAATCCACCTCACCGAAGCGGGGCGGGAACTGCATGGCGCGGTGCAGGACATCTTCCGGCGCCTGGAAGCGGCCGAGTCCCGCTTCTCAGACCTGCGGGGACTGCGGGCGGGAAGGCTGCGCCTCGCGGTGGCGGGCGCCGCCAAGTACTTCGCGCCCCGGTTGCTGGGTGTGTTCTGCGAACGCCACCCGGGAATCGAGGTTTCCCTGCACGTCACCAACGAGGACGGTCTGCTGGCGCGGCTGCAGTCCAACCTCGATGACGTTTACATATTCGGCTACAGGCCCGAGGGAGCCGAGCTGGTGGTGGAGTCCCTGCTGCCAAACGAGATGGTGGTGATCGCGCGCCGGGACCATGCCTTGGCGGGGCGCAGGAGAATCCCCTTCGAGCGCTTTGCGCAGGAGCCCATGCTGATGCGCGAGGCGGGCTCCGCGTCCCGCCGCAAGCTGATGGAGCTGTTCGCGCTGCACAAGCTCGAGCCCCGGGTGCGCATGGAACTCGCCAGCAACGAGGCGGTGAAGCAGGCGGTGCTCGGCGGCCTCGGCATCGCGATGCTGTCCCGTTACGCGTTGGGCCTGGATGTGCGTAACGACCAGATCGCCGTTCTCGACGTCAAGGGATTTCCCATCCGCGGCGAATGGTGCGTTGCGTACCCGGCCGGCAAGCAGCTATCCGTGGTGGCCAGTGCCTTCGACGCGTTCATGCACCGGGAGGCGAGGCCGCTGGTTCTGGAGCATTTGCCGCGCTGATTTCCCTTTATGGCGCTCGACCTTTGATCGGCGCATAAGAACATTAAATCCGCCGCATCGCATGCGTCATATGGTGCCGTGAAATCGATCACGGTAAGATGCAACCTCCCGAGAAACACCGGCAAGCCGGGGAGGATCGATGACTGACGTGGTTGCGACCAATGAAGCCATCCTGGTGGTCGGAGGAGGCATCAGCGGCATGACCGCCGCCCTGGAGGCGGCCGAGTGCGGCAAGCAGGTGGTGCTGGTGGAGAAGACCCCCACCCTCGGCGGGCGCACCGCCCTGCTCTACCGCTACTTTCCGAAGCTCTGCCATCCCGTCTGCGGCCTGGAAATCAACCTGCGCCGCATCAAGGGCAACCGCAACATCCGGGTGCTCACCATGGCGGAGGTCACCGCGATCGAGGGCCGGCGCGGCGATTACACCGCCACCATCCGACTCTCACCCCGCTACGTGAACGAGAACTGCACCGCCTGCGGCGCCTGCGCGGAGGCGGTGAGCTCCGAGATCCCGAACCCGTTCAACTACAACCTGAACAAGGTCAGGGCCGCTTATCTTCCCCACGCCATGGCCTATCCCCAGCGCTACGTGCTGGACCCCTCCATCGCCGGCACCGCCGAGGGAGAAAAGGCGAAGGCCGCCTGCAAGTACGGCGCCATCGACCTGGACATGAAGGAGGTGACCCTGCAACTCAAGGCCGGCGCCGTGATCTGGGCCACCGGCTGGCAGCCCTACGACGCGGCGCGCATCCACCCCTATGGCTACGGGCGCTTCCCGAACGTGATCACCAGCGTGGAATTCGAGCGCCTGGCCGATCCCCACGGGCCCACGGGCGGCAAGCTGCTGCGTCCCTCGGATGGCCGGGAGGCGAAGAACATCGCCTTTATCCAGTGCGCCGGATCCCGCGACGAGAACCACCTGCGCCACTGCTCGCGCATCTGCTGCATGGCCTCGCTGAAGCAGACGCAGTACCTGCGCGAGGCCTATGGCGACGGCGGCCAGTCCACCATCTATTACATCGACATCCGGGCCATCGACCGCTTCGAGGACTTCTACCAGAAGGTGCAGAAGGACCCGACGGTGAAATTCGTGAAATCCAAGGTGGCGCGCATCGCCGAGGGAGACAACGGCGACCTGGTGCTGCACGGCGTGGACACCGAGGGTTACCACCGCTACGCGAACGGCCACGACCTGGTGGTGCTGGCGGTCGGCATGGCCCCGAGCGTGCCGGCGGGCGCCATCCCGGCCGAGGTGATCGCGGACTCCAGCGGCTTCCTGGAAACGGCGGCGGGGGACGGGGCGATCTTCGGCGCCGGCTGCGCCGTGAACGCCCTCGATGTCAACCGCGCGGTGCAGAGCGCGACCGCCGCGGCGCTGCGGGCGATCCAGGTGGTGAACAAGGTGGCGCGGGCGGAAGCCTGAACCGGATCAACAGGGCCCGGAGGCCGAGCCTCCCGGGCTGGCGAATGTGGGGAGTCCCGAATGAGTGAAATGAAAACCGCGGCCTACATCTGCAAGGGCTGCGGCATCGGCGACAGGCTGGATGCCGCGGCGCTGGCGAAGGTGGCCCAGAAGGAAGGCAAGATGGCGCTGGTGCGCGAGCACGATTTCCTGTGCTCGGCGGCCGGCGTGCAGATGATCCGCGACGACATCGAGAAGGAGGCGGTGACCCATGTCGCCATCGCCGCCTGCTCGCGCCGCGCCAAGACCGAGGCCTTCTGGTTCCCCACCGCGGCCATGTCCCGCGCCAACCTGCGGGAAGGCGTGATCTGGAGCCAGCCCCCCGGCGACGCGGCGCTGGAAACCACCCAGGAGATGGCCGAGGACTATGTGCGCATGGCCTGCGCCGAGCTGAAGAAGATGAAGCTGCCCGCCGGCAACACCGAGGTCGGGCACAGCAAGCGCCTGCTGGTGGTGGGCGGGGGCATCTCCGGCATGACCGCGGCGCTGGAGGCCTCCCGCGCCGGCTACCAGGTGGTGCTGGTGGAGAAGAGCGCGGGCCTGGGTGGCTGGGCCGCCCGCCTGTGGAAGCGCATCCCGCACCGCGAGCCCCTGAAGGACCCGGTGGACACCGGGGTGGCGGACATGGTCGCCCGGGTCAGCGCCGATCCCGGCATCAAGGTCTATCTCAGCGCCACGCTGGCGAAGACCGACGGCGCCCCCGGCCGCTTCAAGGTGGAGATCGCGGTGGAATCAGGCCCGGTGGCGAGCGAGGAAGTGGGCGCCATCGTCCAGGCCTCCGGCTTCGCCACCTACGACATCGCGAAGCTGCCCGAGTTGGGCGGCGGCAGGAGCCCCGACGTGGTGGACCAGGCCGGCCTCGAGCGCCTGGCGCTGGACGCCGCCGCCAGGGGGAGCGCCATACGGCGGCCCTCCGATGGCGCGGAGGTGAAGAGCGTGGCCTTCGTGCAGTGCGCCGGCCAGCGCGACAGCTCCGGAGCCCACCTCTCCTACTGCTCCGGCTTCTGCTGCGCCACCAGCATCAAGCAGGCGATGTACTTCAAGGACGCGAACCCCGCCGTGGACACGGTGGTGATCTACACCGACCTGCGGGTTCCCGGCACCGGCGAGGACTTCTACCGCAGCGGCCAGGAAAAGGGCGTGATCTTCACCAAGGGCCGGGTGTCCGCGGTGGAGCCCGGCGCCGGCGGCTGCACGGTGAAGTTCCACGACCTGATCCTGGACGACAAGGAAGCGGCCATCAAGGCGGACCTGGTGGTGCTGGCCACCGGGCAGGTGCCCAACTCGGGGGTCAACATCGACATCCCCGAGGAACAGGCCGCGAAGATGGAGGTGAAGCCGGTCTCCGTCCTCAACCTGACCTACCGCCAGGGCAAGGACATGCCGCAGCTGCGCCACGGCTTCACCGATTCGCACTTCATCTGCTTCCCCTACGAGACCCGGCGCACCGGCATCTACGCCGCGGGTCCGGTACGCCGCCCCATGGACATGGCCCAGGCCACCGAGGACGCCACCGGCGCGACCATGAAGGCGATCCAGGCCATGGAGAACGCCGAACTCGGGCGCGCCGCGCATCCGCGTTCAGGCGACCTGTCCTTCCCCTCCTTCCGCCGCGAGGGCTGCACCCAGTGCAAGCGCTGCACCGTGGAGTGCCCGTTCGGCGCCATCGACGAGGATGAGCAGCGCTACCCCCAGTTCAACGAGTCGCGCTGCCGCCGCTGCGGCACCTGCATGGGCGCCTGCCCGGTGCGGGTGATCTCCTTCGAGAACTACTCGGTGGATACCGTCGGCTCCCAGATCAAGGCGGTGGACATGCCCGACGAGTTCTCCGAGAAGCCGCGCATCCTGCTGCTCGCCTGCGAGAACGACGCCTACCCGGCGCTGGACATGGCGGGCCTGCAGCGCAAGGCCTACAGCGCCTTCGTGCGCGCCATCCCCGTGCGCTGCCTGGGGTCGGTGAACACCATCTGGATCACCGACGCGCTCAACGCGGGCTACGACGGCGTGATGCTCATGGGCTGCAAGCACGGCGACGATTACCAGTGCCACTTCGTGAAGGGCTCGGAGCTCGCCAGCTACCGCATGAGCAAGATCGACGACACCCTGAAGCAGCTGTCACTGGAGCCCGAGCGGGTCGCCACCTTCGAGGTGGCCATCACCGACATCGAGCGCGTGCCGCAGCTCATCAACGACTACGCGGCGAAGATCAACGAGATCGGCATGAGCCCGCTGAAGGGCTTCGGCTGATATTGGGCGAAGGGCGAAAAATGAGTGATCCAAACACGCAGGCCATCGAGCGCTACCGCAACAACTTCCTGCGGGAAGTCGAGGACAACGTCGAGGAAGGGCACTGGGTCAAGATGTGCATGCAGTGCGGCGTGTGCTCGGGGTCGTGCCCGTTCGGCCCGCACTGGGCGCACCCGCCCCAGGAGCTGTTCATGATGATCCGCGCCGGCAAGCGCGACGAGGTTCTGTCCTCGGACTCCATGTGGATGTGCACATCGTGCTACAACTGCCTGGTGCGCTGCCCGCGGAAGCTGCCCATCACCCACATCATGCACGGGCTCGCCAACTACGCCCACCGCCTGGGGATCGCCCCCAAGGGCCAGCCGACCCGGGAATTCGGCAAGCTGTTCTGGGACAACATGATGAAAAAGGGCCGGGTGAACGAGATGAAGCTCACCGTGGCCCACTACTTCCGCAATGGCGTCGGCGCCGGCATCAAGGAGTCGCTGGCGATGAAGGACATCGGCCTGGGCATGCTCAAGGCCAAGCGCCTCAATCCCATGGAGCTGCTGGGCGGACACGGCGTGAAGGATCTGAAGGGTTTCCAGGCCATCGTCGCCAAGGCCCGGGAGATCGAGGACCGCCGCAAGGGCTTCGCGAAGTAGCAGGAGACGGAAATGGCCAAGAAGGAATACGCGTTCTACCCCGGCTGCTCCTCGCAGCTCAAGGCTTCGGCCTCCAATTACCTGGTGTCCGTCAACGCCATGTGCGAGAAGCTCGACATCAAGATGACGGAGATCCCGGACTGGAACTGCTGCGGCGCCTCCATCGGCTACGGCGAGGGCGGCGAGCTGCCGCGGCTCGCCATCAGCGCCCGCAATTTCGCGCTGGCGGAGCAGCACCTGCCGGGGCAGGACATCGTCGCCACCTGCGCCGCCTGCTGGCTCGCCTCGCGCGAGACCATCGAGCGCCTGGACGCCAGCGCGCAGCTCATGCGCGAGACCAACGAGGCGCTGGCCGCCGCGGGCCTCTCCTACAAGGGCGAGGTGAAGGCGCGCCACATGGTGGAGGTGCTGATCGAGGACTTGGGCTACGAGGAACTCTCCAAGCCGGTGGTGAAGCCCCTGGAGGGCCTGAAGATCGCGGGCTACGTCGGCTGCCAGACCAACCGGCCCTTCGGCATCGCCGGCGAGTCCTTCGAGAACCCGATGTACCTGGACAAGCTGGTGGAGACCCTGGGCGCGCAATCCCTGCCGAAGTACGAGCAGAAGGTCACCTGCTGCGGCGGTGCGCTGGCGTTCTCGGAGCCGGACAAGAGCCAGAAGCAGATTCGGGACATCGTGGAGGCCGCCTACGACCACGGCGCCGACCTCATCGTGACCCCCTGCCCCCTGTGCCAGGCCAACGTCGAGGTCTACCAGTCGGAGATCAACCGCAAGCAGGGCACCAAGTTCGCCCTGCCGGTGACCTATTACAGCCAGCTCATGACCGTGGCCTACGGCGGAACGCCAAAGGAAGCGGGCCTGGACGGACACGTGATCCCCACGGGAAAACTGGAGGAGATCGCCAAGAAGTAGACGCTTCGGGCACAATGAACGGGGTGGCACACGCCACCCCGTTTTGTTTTGTTGGAGTTGAAATGTTCCAGCCCAAGAGCATGGATGAATACATCGACCTCGTCCACGAGGCGATCTACGAAATCGACGAGCTGCGCCTGTCCATCGAGGAATCCAGCCTGGACGACGATTGGGAGCAGTACCGGGACCTCCTGGAGCCCCTGGACACGGAAGTGCGCAGGCTATACGAGGAACTGACCTCGGGTGCCTACCGCTTCCGCCCCGGGGAGGACCTGGCCTTCATGCCCCTGGTCGAACGCCTGGGCAAGGAAGTGCCGGTGAAACCGCTGCTGGAAGCCATCAACCAGACGCACCGCCGCGGGCTCTGACGCGTGAGCGGGGGACGGGGAAGCACAGGGGATTCGCCCCGTCTCGGTCCCATTGGTTTTTCGCCGGCTCGCGCTTGCAGCGTCAGTCGCGGGCGTTTGTATGACGCGTGGGGGCTGATCTATAATCGCGTCACTTTCCCTTTGTAAATCCGGCCGTTGCAGGAGACCCCATGGCTGAAGCCGCGCTGTCCGCTCCGGAACCCGTGCTGCTGCGCAGTGACGCCGACGGCATCACCACCCTCACCCTGAACCGGCCGGCGCAGTTCAACGCCCTGAACGGCGAGCTGATCTCGGCACTGCACTCCGAGCTGGAACGCATCGAGCAAGACGCCTCGGTACGGGTCGTCATACTTGCCGGCGCCGGCAGGGCGTTCTGTCCGGGCCACGACCTGAAGGAGATGCGCTCCAATCACCAGCGAGAGTTCATCGAGGGGCTGTTCCGCCAGTGCGGCCGGATGATGCTCACGCTGTCGCGCATCCCGCAGCCCGTGATCGCCCGCGTGCACGGTATCGCCACCGCCGCCGGCTGCCAGCTGGTTGCCCAGTGCGATCTGGCGGTGGCGGCGGCGGACTCGCGCTTCGCGACCTCCGGGATCAACGTCGGGCTGTTCTGCGCCACCCCCGGGGTGCCGCTGTCGCGCAACCTGTCGCGCAAGCGGGCCATGGAGATGCTGCTGACCGGCGATTTCATCGATGCCGCCACCGCGCTGCAGTGGGGCCTGGTGAACCGCGTGGTGCCCGCGGCGGAGCTGGATGCGGCGGTCGCCGGGCTGGCGCAGAAGATCAAGTCCAAGACGCCGGTGGCGGTGGCGGCCGGCAAGCGCATGTTCTACCGTCAGCTGGACCTGGGCATCGAGCAGGCCTACGATCTCGCGTGCGAAACCATGGCCTGCAACATGATGGCCGAGGACGCCCAGGAGGGCATAGACGCCTTCATGCAGAAGCGCCCCCCCGTCTGGCGCGGGCGTTGAGCGATCTGGAGCCCGGCGGCTGGCCCCCTCACCGTCTCCCGCGGCCGCAACGGTCGGCTGAGCATGGGCACTGATCCCGGGCAGCCGTTCTCCGGCCGACTTGCGACCGCGGCGGCCGTTCTCGCCGCGGGAATCCTCCTTTCCTTCGCCGGCTGGTTTTACCTGCTGCGGCTCGCGGACGCGGCGCCCCGGGACGCTGCCGAGCGCCAGGCGGACCGGGTAGCGGCCGCCCTCGAGCGGGAACTCGCGCTCCATGCGGAAGCGCTGCGGGGTGTCGCCGGACTGGTGGGCGCCGCCCCCGACCTGAACCCGTCCCAGTTCGAGCGCTACGTGGAGCATCAGGCGCTGCGCCAGCGCTTCCCGGCGATCGAGGCCTGGGGCCTCGCGCGGCTCCACCCGGCGGCCTCCGGCTCGGATCCCGCACGGTCCCTGCTGCAGGTGGATCACCTCGTGCCGCTGAGCAGCGGGGCGCTGGGCCCCGGGGATGACCTGCTGGCGGACCCGCATATGCGCGACGCGGCAACCCGCGCCCGCCGAACCGGCGCGCTTGCGGCATCGGCGCGGCTCGCGGGCGCCGGGCAATCCCGCGTCCTGCTGCTGCTCCCGATCTACCGCAGCGGGGACGCGCGCCAGGCTGCGGCCGGCAGTGACCCGGCGCCCCTGGGGGTGGTTTTCGCGCTGCTGCGTCCCACCGAGTTGCTGGCGGCGGTGATGGCCGGGGAGCCGCTCGCCGCGGAGGATATCGCCCTTCTTGACCTCGGCCCCGCTGAGTCTCCGGGGAGCGCCGGTTCCCTGCTGGACGGGCCGGCGCCAACGGCCGCCGGCGCTGCAGTCCTGCGCCGGCTGGAACCCGGGGGCCGCCGCTGGGATCTGGCGCTGACCCGGGTGGCTCCCGAGCCGGCGCCGATGGCACTGCTCGCCTGGGCGCTGCTCGCGGCTGGGCTTGGCGGCACGGCCTTTCTGGCGCACCGCGCCGGCCGGCGGGAACGGATGGGGGAAGCCGCCGAGATCCTCGCCGCCGAAGGGGATGTGGTCTGGTCGCGGGAACTCCCGGGCGGGCGCCTCACGGCGATGAGTTCCTCCGCCCTCAACTTCTACGGCCATCCGCGGGATGAGTTCCTGGAGAGCCCGGAGCTGTGGCTATCCATGGTGCATCCGGAGGACCGGACCGGGGTCGAGCGCCTGCTGCGGGCGCGGGAGTCCGGGCAGCCCGCCACCATCGAGTGCCGCATTCTGCGGGCCGACGGCGTCGTGCGACGGATCCTCGACCGGGCGTGGGTCACGCGCAACGCCACCGGGATGCCGCAGCAGCTCGACGGCGTCACCACCGACATCACCGAGGCCACGCAGGTCGGCGATGAACTGCACCGGTTGCGCCGCGCCATGGACCAGAGCCCCACCGCCCTGATGCTCACCGGCACCGACGGGCGCATCGAGTACGTCAATGCGCGCTTCTGCCAGCTCACCGGCTATTCCCCGGAGGAAGCGCTCGCGGCCACCCCGCGCGTGCTCAAGTCGGGCCTCAACGAGCCGGCCGTGTACGAGGAATTGTGGCGCACCCTGCGCAGCGGAGAGACCTGGAGCGGCGAGGTGTTCAACCGCCGCAAGAGCGGCGAGCTCTACTGGGAGCACAACGAGATCGCGCCGGTGCGCGACGCCGCCGGGGTCATCACCCATTTCCTCGCCGTGAAGGAGGACATTTCGGGCCGGCGCTACGCCGAGCAGGCTCTGGGCGAGAGCGAGCGACTGTTCCGCAGCGCGCTCAACAATATCCCGGACATGTTCCTGATCTACGGACCCGACCGGCGCATCCGCTTCGTCAACGACCGCGTGCTCGCCGCCACCGGCTTCACCGAGCAGCAGATGATCGGCTGCCGGGACGAGGAATTGTTCGACCCGGAGCACACCAGCGGCTACCTGCCCGCGCTGCGCCAGGCCATCGAGTCCGGCGCTCCTGCCAGCGCTGAATGCGCCCTGCTGTTCCGGGCCGGGGTCCGCATGGACCTCGCCATGAGCTTCATGCCGGTGCTGAGCCAGCGCCGCGAGGTGATGCAGGTCCTCTGCGTGGCGCACGACGTGACCCGCCTGCAGGAGCATGCCGCGAGCCTGAACCGTGTGAACCGCAGTCTGCGCATGCTGTCCGGCTGCAGCCAGGCGCTGGTGCACGCCCCGGACGAGGAGGAACTCCTCGACTCCGTGTGCTGGACCATGCTCAACCTGGGCGGCTACGACGTGGTGGCCGTGGCGCTCGCGCGCGACGACGCGGCCCGGAGCGTCGACATCGCCATGCAGGCGGCGCGCGAGCCGGTGGACCCGGAGTTGCTGCGCTTCAGCTGGGGCCTGGACCCGCTGGGACTCGGCCCCGCGGGAACCGCCATCCGTACCGGGCGGCCGGCGGTGTCGGCCGATCTCGCCGCCGACCCCCATGCAGCGCCCTGGCAGGCCGCGGCCGCGCGCCACCGCCTGCGCGCCTGCGCCGCCCTGCCCCTGATGAACCAGGGCGCGACCATCGGCGCGGTCATCATCTACGGCTCGCAGGGGGTGCGATTCGACGAGCGCGAGGTCGACCTGCTGCGAGAGCTCGCGGACGACCTGAGCTTCGGGATCATCACGCGCCGCGCCGCGGTTGCGCGAAAGCGCGCCGAGGAGCAGCTGCGGCTGCGCGACCGGGTGATCGAGTCCAGCAGCAACGGGATACTGATCAACGACCTCACCCGCCCCAACAATCCGATCATCTACGTGAATCCCGCCTTCGAGCGCATGACCGGCTACAGCGCCGGGGAGGCGATCGGCCGCAACCCGCGTTTCCTGATCCGCACCGATCGCGACCAGCCCGGACTGGAACGCATCCGCATCGCGCTGCGGGAAAAATGCGAGGGCCGGGCGGCCCTGCGCAGCTACCACAAGGACGGCACCATGTTCTGGGTGGAGCTGTCCATGTCGCCGGTGCGCAACGAGAGCGGGGAGGCGACCCATTTCGTGACCATTCTCAATGACATCACCGAGCGCCAGTTCTACCAGGAGGAGCTGGAGCACCAGGCCTACCACGACGCGCTGACCGGGCTCGCCAACCGCAACCTGCTGCCCGACCGCATCCGTCAGGCGATCCTGCACGCCCACCGCTCGAAGCAGAATGTCGCGGTGCTGCTGCTCGACCTCGATCATTTCAAGCTGGTGAATGACAGCATGGGGCACGCCGTCGGAGACTCCCTGCTGATGGCGGTGGCGGAGCGCCTGAGTGCCGCGGTGCGCGAGGGCGACACCGTGGCGCGCATCGGCGGGGACGAATTCGTGGTGGTGATCGCCGATGCCCAGAGGGAGGACCACATAACCCTGGCGACCCAGCGCATCATCGACTCGGTGGCGGAGCCGGTGTTGATCAAGGGCAAGGAACTGTCCCTCAGCGCGAGCATCGGCGTGTCCCTCTATCCCCGCGACGGCACCGACGCGGAGACCCTGCTCAAGAACGCGGACGTCGCCATGTACCGCGCCAAGGAGCAGGGGCGCAACAATTACCAGTTCTACACGCCCGAAATGAACGCGCGGCTGGCGGAGCGGGTCAACATGGTCTCGGGGCTGCGCCACGCGCTCAGCCGCAACGAGTTCAGGCTCTACTACCAGCCGCTGGTGGACGTGCGCCACGGCGACATCGTGGGGCTTGAGGTTCTCACCCGCTGGCACCATCCCCAGCGCGGCGTGGTGTCTCCCTCGGTGTTCATACCCGTCACCGAGGAAACGGGACTGATCCGTCCGCTGGGGGAGTGGGTGCTGCAGAACGCCTGCGAGCAGGGCAGGGCCTGGCGCGACATGGGCCTTCCGGAGATCGTCGTCGCGGTGAACCTGTCCGCGAACCAGTTCCGCCAGAAAAACCTGGTCGCGATGGTGCAGCAGGCGCTGCGCGACACGGGGATGGACCCCGGACAGCTGGAGCTGGAGCTGACCGAGAGCGTGATGATGTACAACGTGGACGAGGTGCTGGGCACGCTGCGCGACCTGAAGGGCCTAGGCGTGCGCATCTCCCTCGACGACTTCGGAACCGGGTACTCGTCGCTGTCCTACCTCAAGCGCTTCCCCATCGACAAGCTCAAGATAGACCGCTCATTCGTGCGCGACGTGATCACCAATCCGGAGGACGCCGCCATCGCCCGCGCGGTGATCGCCATGGCCCACAGCCTGGACATGCGGGTGGTGGCGGAAGGGGTGGAAACCGCCGCGCAACTCGACTTCCTGCGGGCGAATCACTGCGACCAGTTCCAGGGCTTTTTCTACGCCGAGGCCCTCTCGGCGGCGGAATCCACGGAACTTCTGCGTCGCACCCGGCTTCGGCCGGCCCTGCTAAACCAGGGTTAGGAAACCGCTGATGCATTCCCTGGTGAACCACGTTTACGGAAAGGGCGCACCGGATGCGGCACGCGCGACGAAGATCCTGGCGCGACCGCGAAGCGAGCGGACCGCCCCTCGCCGTGCAAGTTCCGAGACACGCCGCCGCGGCGCGTCCCGCAGTGGGAGTGCCGCATCCGCGCGGGAGTGCTCCGGAGGCTCCGTAGCCCGCGACGAAGAATGTCTCCGCTCCTGCTAGAATTACCTGCCCACGTCTGGAGAGTCCGCATGAAACGCCTGACCCGCCCTTCCGCCCTGACCATGCTCCTGGCCTGCAATGTGGCCTTCGGCCAGGGAATGCCTCCCCCGGCAATGCCGCAGATGCCACAGGTGCCCCAGATCCCGCAGGTGCCGCAGGTGCCCCAGATACCCCAGGTACCCCGCCCCGGCATTCCCGGTACCGCCCCCGGCATGCCGGCCCGCCCCGGCATGCCGCCCAGCGTCGCGCCCGCCGCAGTGGCGCCCACCGTGCCCGCCCGCACGCGGGAGTTTGCCCTCCCCGCCGCGACCGCTCAGGGAAGGCTGGCGCTCGCCGTCGACGGCAGCATCTACGTCGCTCTCACCGATGCCAACAGCATAGCCCGTCTGGATTCCCGGACCGGGGCATTCCAGAAATGGACGCTCCCCGCCGTGGCCCAGCCCCGCGGGCTCACCCTGGACCGCCAAGGCGCGCTCTGGTACGCCGGCACCACCAGCGTCGGCAGGCTCAACCCGCTGACGGGGCAGTCCCGCGATTTTCCCATTCCCGCGGGCGCCCGGGCCGAGGACATCACGGCCGATCCCCGCAACATGATCTGGTTCACGCGCCCGGAGGGGAACCTGGTCTCCCGCCTGGATCCCGATTCCGGAATGGTCAAGGAAATGCCCGTTCCCGCGCGCCCGCGATCCATCCTTGCGGACCGGGCGGGAAATATCTGGGTCACCCTGGCGGGTCAGGACAAGCTGCTGGTGTTCAACACCAACGCCGATTCCTGGCGCGACGTGCAGTTGCCGGCCGGACTGCAGCCTTCGGACATCTCCCTCGGCCCCGACGGAACCCTGCTCTGGCTCACCGTCAACGGCGCGCAGACGGTGCTGGGCTACGACACCGCGGCCGGACAGGTCCACCGCGAACTGAGATCGCCCATCGCCTCCTCGGGGACCGGACTGGTGGCCTCCGACGGGCGGGGCCTGATCTGGCTGACGAGTTCGTCGTCCAGCACGCTGGTGCGCATGGACACCCGCACCGGCACCTCGCAGCCGCTTTCGCTATCGAGCCCCAACCCCGGCATCCAGGACATCCTGGTCGACCAGAACGGCAAGCTCTGGTACCTGGCGATCGGCAACAGCCGGTTGGGCGTGGTCGAGTAAGCCTGCCCGAAACCAGGCGGCGCCGCGCCCGCGCCGCCTTCGCGGCCCCGCGCTGCCCCATGTCGCGGCCGCCAAGGCATTCCGGTGGGCGAGGTGCTCTCGAGCGAGTGGTGTCGCTGTCTGGAAACCGCGCGGCCCGCCTTCAGCCAGGCCGAAACCTGGCCGGCCTTGAACTCCAACTTCAATGAAACCGGTCGCGCCACGCCGGAAAAGAACCGGGAGGCCACAGCGCGCATGGCAATCGCGCCCGGATCCGGGAACCTGATCCTGGCCACGCATCGGTTCAACGTCCGGGACCTCGCCGGCGAATATACGGCACCGGGAGATATGGCGGTGGTAGCTCCCCTCAGGGAGGGCCGGTTCCGCGTGCGGGGGAAACTGCGGGCTTACTGATGCCGGGATCGCTTGCCCAGTACCCGCGCCTCGTGCGCGGCCTTGGGCAGCCTGAAGTCGAATCCGGTGAAGCAGCGTTCCAGCGGACAGTCCGCGGCGCCGCAACGATGCTCCCGCGCGCATTCCTTCTGCGTCTGGTCCGTAAGCACCCATTCGCCGCACACCGGGCACATCTCGATGGGGGAATCGAACATCGCTCCGCTCCTCGCACAGGGCACGATCTCACTATAGTCCCCGCTCCCGGGGGGACAAGTGTTCCCCCGTCGTGCGCGGCAGCAGGCGCGGCGGCCTCCCGGCGCCTAGCGCAGCATCAGCCGGTTCACACGCCGCACGAAGCCGGCCGGATCCTCGAGTTGCCCGCCCTCCGCCAGCAGCGCCTGCTCGAACAGCAGCGCTGCCCAGTCGTCGAACGATTCCTGCTCGCGACGCAACCGTTCCACCAGGGCGTGGCGGGGATTGATCTCCAGGACGGGGCGCGACGCCGGGAGTTTCTGGCCGGCGGCCCGCAGCATCCGCTCCAGGTGGCGGCCCAGTTCCTGGCTGTCGGCGACCAGGCAGGCCGGGGAGTCGGTGAGGCGCAGGGTCACGCGCACATCCGCCACCCGTTCGCCAAGGGAGGCCCTGACCTTGTCCACCAGTTCCTGGAACTCCCGGGCAACGGCTTCCTGCTCCTGCTTCTCGGTCTCGTCCTCCAGCGCGCCCAAGTCCAGGGCGCCCTTGGCCACGGACTGCAGCCGCTTGCCCTGGAACTCGGGCAGGTTGGCCACGAACCACTCGTCCACCCGGTCCGAGAGCAGCAGCACCTCCACGCCCTTCTTGCGGAACACCTCCAGCTGCGGGCTGGACCTCGCCGCGGCGAAGCTGTCGGCCGTCACGTAGTAGATCGCCTCCTGGCCGGGTTTCATGCGGGCGACGTAATCCGCCAGACTTGTGGCCTGAACTTCCGAATCATCGCGGGTGGTGGCGAAGCGGCACAGACCGGCAATGCGTTCACGGCTGGCCGGGTCTTCGCCCAGCCCCTCCTTGAGCACGGCGCCGAACTCGCGCCAGAACGTGGCGTATTTCTCCGACTCGTTCCGCGCCAGTTCCTCCAGCATCCCCAGCACCCTCTTCACCGAGCCGGCGCGGATGGCATCGATTTCCCTGGACTGCTGCAGGATTTCCCGCGAAACGTTGAGGGGCAGGTCCGCGGAGTCGATGACGCCGCGGACGAAGCGCAGGTAGGCGGGTAGCAACTGCTCGGCGTCGTCCATGATGAACACCCGCTGCACGTAGAGCTTC
>DASTHR010000237.1:0-8910 GCA_035718105.1 Burkholderiales bacterium | reverse complement strand
CTGCTCGGCTTCCTGCTCCAGGGTGAACAGGGGGTCGCCGGCCTTGACGCTGCTGCCGCGCTCCACCGAAAGGCCGACCAGGGTGCCGGCGATGGGCGAGGCCACCCGCACGAACTCGCCCTCGACGTAACCCTGGTAGGCGACGGGCGCGTCGGGGCCGCAGCCCGCCAGTGCCAGAACGGCGAGGGTGCCGAGCGCGCGAACCGCATTCATGAGGCGGGCTCCGATATGCCGTTGAACAGGACCTCGAGATGGGTTTGCACGTAGCGCTCGAAGTCGAGGGGCTCCGGGTCGAAGGCCTGGAACGAGTGCTTCCAGATGATGCCGAGGACCAGGGGAGCCATGACCAGGCGCCAGACGCAGGCGGGATCAAGGGGCCTGAACTCGCCCCGGCCCACGCCCTCGGCCAGAATCCGCTCCAGCAGCGCGCGCGAGCGGAGGATGACTTCCCGGTGGTAGAACTCGGCGATCTCGGGGAAGTTGCCCGCCTCCGATATCACCAGCTTCGGGATGCCGGAGATCGGGGACGAGGCAATCATCCGCGCCATGCCGCTCACCAGTTCCGAGAGGAGTTCGCGCCGGCTTCCGGGAAAGCCGGCGGCCAGGGCTTCCGCGCTCTCCAGGTTCGGCAGCAGGGCCTGGCGCACCACCGCCTTGAACAGCTCGGCCTTGTTGGCGAAGTACAGGTAGACGGTGCCCTTGGACACCCCGGCCCGGGCCGCGACATCCTCAAGGCGGGCGGCCGCGAATCCCCTTTCGACGAACACCTCGAGCGCGGCCGCCGTGATTTCCGACGGCCGGACGTCCTTGCGCCGGGACCAGCGGGGCTTTTCTGCGGACGCTGCGACCATGATCTCGCGATGGTTAATAACTGACGGGTCAGTCATTAGATGACGAGTGGCAGGTGCCGTCAAGGCCTTTTTCGCGGCGGCTTGGAAAAAAAGGGGGGCCCGAGGGCCCCCGCAAGAGGAGGAACAGAGGGGAGTTGTGGGACGCTCAGGCGCCGATGATGCCTCCGTCGTTGCGGGTGACGACGATGGTGGCGGATCGGGGCGGGGTGCCGTTGTCGGGCCAGGTGCTGGCCCGGCCCTCGCCGGGGTGCTGGATGTTCACGAACATCGAGCGCTGGTCGGGGGACATCGCCAGGCCCGTGATCTCGCAGCCGTTGGGTCCCACCAGGAAACGGCCGATGTGGCCGTTCGCCACGTCGGCGCACAGCATGTGGCAGTTGCCCATGTTGGCCTGCGTGCCGGTGGCCGAGGCCCCGTAGTCGGTCTGGATCCACATCCGGCCCTCGGGGTCGAACCACAGGCCGTCCGGGGCGCTGAAGATGTGGTACTTCGGGTCCTCGAAACCCGGGAACCCCTTGCTGTTGCCGTGGTAGTTGGCGCCGTTGGGGTTGGCCGGATCGCCTGCCAGCACGAACACGTCCCACTCGAAGGTGGTGGCCGCGGGGTCGCCGCCCGCGTCGCGCCAGCGGATGATGTGGCCGTAGACGTTGTCGGCCCGGGGATTGGCCTCGTTCCGGGGCGGGCGGGCGCTGCCCGCCGCCGTGGTGCCATTGGGGTTGTTCACCGTGTTGCCGCCGCGGCGATTGTTGTTGGTGAGGGTGCAGTACACGTCGTTGGTGCCGGGGTGCACCGCGATCCACTCGGGACGGTCCATCATGGTGGCGCCGATCCGGTCCGCGGCCTGCCGGCACTTGATGAGAATCTCGGCCTGGCTGGCGAAGCCGTTCTCCGGGGTGAGGCCGTTCTGGCCGAACACCAGGGGCACCCAGCGGCCGCTGCCCAGGTTGTCGCACTGCTCGTTGGGCGGCGGGGTGGGGCTGCCGTTGTTGCAGGCGGCGGCGTCGCCTTCCTCGAAGATCGCCACGTACAGCACGCCGTCGTCCAGCAGGTCCCGGTTGTTCTGCGGGCGGCGCGGGTCGTAACGCCGGTTCGCGACGAACTTGTAGATGTACTCGTTGCGCTCGTCGTCGCCCATGTAGAGCACCGGCCGGCCGTCGGCGGTGAGCGCGAAGGCCACGTTCTCGTGCTTGAAGCGTCCCAGCGCCGTGCGCTTGACCGGCAGGGATTCGGGCTCGAAGGGGTCAATCTCCACCACCCAGCCGAAGCGGTTGGACTCGTTGGGCTCGATGGCGATGTCGAAGCGGGTGTCCGCCTCGTGCCAGCGGTAGCCGAAGCCGCCGGTGCCGATGCCGTAGCGGCTCATGTGGGGCGTCACCGGGTTCGGCGCGGTGGTCAGGCTGCCGAAGTAGCCGTTGAAGTTCTCCTCGCAGGTGAGGTAGGTGCCCCAGGGCGTGGCTCCGTTGGCGCAGTTGTTCAGGGTGCCCAGCACGGTGCGGCCGGCGGGGTCGGCGCCGGTGCGCATCATGGGATGGCCCGCGGCCGGACCGCCGATGCCCATGGGCGTGTCGCCGGTGATGCGTCGCGCGTACTTGGAGGGCTGCTCCACCCGCCACTCGCCGCTGCCGTTGTTCTGCCGCACCTCGATCACCGATACGCCATGGGCGGCCTTCATTTTCACCACCTGCTCGGCAAAGGGCATGGGGGCCGGCAGCAGGAGCTCGGGCTGAATGTTCTCGTGGTTGATGCACAGCAGGCCCTTCTGGTTGCCGCTGCGAGGATTGTCCTGCAGCGGGAAGAAGTGCATGCCGTCATGATCCATTCCGGCCTGGGCAGCCTGCTCGGCGGCGCTGTTCACCGACACGCCACCCTCGACCCGGAACTCCGGCAGGTCCTTCTTGATCCCTGTGGCGTCGCCCCAGCGGTACAGCACCTGCGCGCTGTAGCCCTCGGGGACCCGCAGCAGGTCGGTGGCGGCGGGGTTCAGCGGGTCCAGCGGGATGGCGGCGAGGGGCGCGAAGCCGAAGCGGGGCGCGGGCAGGGCCCGGGCCATGGCTTCACCCAGCCGAGTCAGGGTCGGGCCGCCGAAGAAGGCGAGCGCGGCGGCGCCCATGCCGCCCTGGAGCAGGCGGCGGCGCTGCAGGTTTATCTCCAGGACCTCGGAGATATGGCGGTTGGCGGAGGTATTGCTCACGGGATCATTGTCCAGTTGGGACATCTGTTGCGTCTCCATGTACTTTGACGGGGTTTCCGGCGGAACGGCCGGAGTCGGAAGCGAGGCGTGCCTCAAGTGCGGCAAGTTAGTGCAGTTATGTTTCCCGGCGATGACGAAAGACCCCGGCGGCGCCGTGTTTACAGCGCCCGGCTAATGCCGTAACTTAGGCCTGCTGCGTAGGGGTCCTGCGGTTTTTCCGCGGGTGAGAGATACCCTTGGAACCTGATCCGGGTAATGCCGGCGTAGGGAAACGAGCGATGCCCAGCTGCTTTCTTTCCGATTTTCTGGAACTGCGCGCCACTCGCGGCGCCGGGGAGTCCCATGCCCGCTGAGCCGCGGCGCGCGCCTCCCAACGCCCTGACCATCGCCGGGGTCGATCCCAGCGGCGGCGCCGGCGTGCTGGCGGACGTGAAGGCCTTCTCCGCCCTGGGGGCGTACGCCTGCGCCGTGATCGCCGCGCTCACCGCCCAGAATACCCGGCAGGTGACCGGCATCCACCCCTTGCCCACCGACTTCATCGCGAAGCAGATCGACACCCTGTTCGCCGACGTGCGCATCGACGCGGTGAAGATCGGCATGCTGGGCACCGTCGCCATCACCCGCACGGTTGCGGACTGCCTCGAGCGCTGGAGGCCGCCGGCCGTGGTGCTCGACCCGGTGATGGTGGCGAAGAGCGGGGATGCCCTGCTGGCGACGGAGGCGGTGGGGATGCTCAAGGAGGCGCTGCTGCCGCTCGCCACCGTGATCACCCCCAACCTGCCGGAGGCCGGCGCGCTCACGGGGGAGCGGGCGCCGGAAACCCTGAAGGAAATGCACCGCGCCTGCGAGCGGCTGCGCCGCCTGCTGCCGGATTCGGGCGGGCGCTGGGTGGTGCTCAAGGGCGGCCACCTACCGGGCCCCGACGCCCTGGACCTGCTGTTCGACGGCGACCGCATGCTCGAGCTGCCGGCCAGGCGCGTTGACACCAGTAACACCCACGGCACCGGCTGCACCCTGTCCTCCGCCATCGCCGCGCTGATTCCCCAGCGCGCGACGGTGCCGGAGGCGGTGCGCGACGCCAAGGCCTACCTCACCCGGGCGCTGGCCGCCTCGGGGCACCTCAAGGTCGGCAGCGGCCACGGCCCGGTGCATCATTTTCACGACATGTGGCGCCCCGCCTGAGGGCGCCCGAAGGAGACGACATGAACGCCAACGAAAAATTCATCGCCGCGCAGGCCCATGTGGACGAGGCGGCGGTGCAGCCGCTGCCGAATTCGCGCAAGGTGCACGTCCAGGGTTCGCGCCCGGACATCCGGGTGCCGATGCGCGAGATCACCCAGTCGGATACGCCGCTCCATTCGGGCGCGACCGCGCAGGAGGGGGCCCCTGCGCGTTCTGAACCCAATCCGCCCATCTACGTCTACGACACCTCCGGCCCCTACACCGACCCGGCGGCGAGGATAGACATCCGCGCCGGACTCCCCGCCCTCCGTGCCGGCTGGATCGCGGAGCGCGGCGACAGCGAGGAACTCGCCGGCCCCAGCTCCGCCTACGGGCGCGAGCGCCTCGACGACCCGCAGACCGCCCACATGCGCTTCGACCTCAAGCGCCGGCCGCGGCGGGCCAGGCCGGGCATGAACGTGACCCAGATGCACTACGCGCGCCGCGGCATCGTCACCCCGGAGATGGAGTTCATCGCCCTGCGGGAGAGCCAGCGCCTCGAGCAATATTCCGACGCGCTGCGCCGCCAGCACGCGGGCGAGTCCTTCGGCGCCCGCCTGCCGCGGGAGATCACGCCCGAGTTCGTGCGCGAGGAGGTGGCCCGCGGCCGCGCCATCATTCCCGCCAACATCAACCACCCGGAGAGCGAGCCCATGATCATCGGCCGCAACTTCCTGGTGAAGATCAACTGCAACCTCGGCAACTCCGCGGTCAGCTCCTCCATCGGCGAGGAGGTGGACAAGATGACCTGGGCCATCCGCTGGGGCGGCGACACGGTGATGGACCTCTCCACCGGCCGGCACATCCACGAGACCCGGGAGTGGATCATCCGCAATTCGCCGGTGCCCATCGGCACCGTGCCCATCTACCAGGCGCTGGAGAAGGTGGACGGGCGCGCCGAGGAGCTCACCTGGGAGATCTTCCGCGACACCCTGATCGAGCAGGCGGAGCAGGGGGTGGACTACTTCACCATCCACGCCGGGGTGCGCCTGCCCTTCATCCCGCTCACCGCGAAACGCATGACCGGCATCGTCTCCCGGGGCGGCTCCATCATGGCCAAGTGGTGCCTCGCGCACCACCGGGAGAGCTTCCTCTACACCCGCTTCGCGGAGATCTGCGAGATCATGAAGGCCTACAACGTGGCCTTCTCCCTGGGCGACGGCCTGCGCCCCGGCTCGATCCACGACGCCAACGACGAGGCGCAGATCGCGGAACTGCGCACCCTGGGCGAGCTCACCGACATCGCCTGGAAGCATGACGTGCAGGTGATGATCGAGGGGCCGGGCCATGTGCCCATGCACCTGATCAAGGAGAACATGGACCTGCAGTTGAAGTACTGCAAGGAGGCGCCGTTCTACACCCTGGGCCCGCTCACCACCGACATCGCGCCCGGCTACGACCACATCACCAGCGCCATCGGCGCCGCCATGATCGGCTGGTACGGCACCGCCATGCTCTGCTACGTGACGCCCAAGGAGCACCTGGGGCTGCCCAACAAGAAGGACGTCAAGGACGGCATCATCGCCTACAAGATCGCGGCCCACGCCGCCGACCTGGCCAAGGGCCATCCCGGGGCGCAACTGCGGGACAACGCGCTGTCCAAGGCGCGCTTCGAGTTCCGCTGGCAGGACCAGTTCAACCTCGGCCTCGATCCGGATACGGCGAAGGAATTCCACGACGAGACCCTGCCCCAGGAAGGGGCCAAGCTCGCCCACTTCTGCTCCATGTGCGGGCCGCACTTCTGCTCCATGAAGATCACCCAGGACGTGCGCGACTACGCCGCCAGCCACGGCGTGTCCGCCGCCGAGGCCATCGGAAAAGGGATGGAGGAGAAGTCGAGGGAGTTCTTGGAGTCGGGGGCGGAGATCTACCAGAAGGCGTAGCCGCACCAGTCGGCTGTTGTTCTGATCGGAAGGCGGTCATGGCCGCCTTCTGTTTTTGCGCTCGATGTGTAAGAATCTTCTCCTGTTTACACATCGGGAAGGAACCCGTGCCATGCGCACCAACATTGATATCGACGATAAGTTGATGACCGAAGCGATGAAGGCCGGCGGATTCAGGACCAAGAAGGAGACGGTCGAGGCCGCGCTCAGACTCTTCGCCAGGCAGAAGAAGGCCTATCGCAAGTTGCTCGAGTTGGGCGGCAAGGTGGATTGGGACCCAGGATATGACTACAAGGCAATGCGCCGGAACCCCTTCGAGGATCGCTGATGATCCTGGTGGACTCGAGCGTGTGGATAGAGCACTTTCAAGACGCCCGTAGCGATGAATCGGACTGGTTGCGCAATGCCCTGGCAGGGGGAGGTCCAAAGCTCGCGGTTGGTGACCTGATCCTGGCCGAGGTGCTCCAGGGATTTCGCGCCGCGTCCCAGTTGAAAACCGCGACCGCGGCGTTCGAGGCGCTGGACTGCGTTGCGCTGGGCGGGCGCCAGCGTGCCATCAGGGCTGCGGAGAACTATCGCCTGTTGCGGAGCAAGGGCGTGACGGTGCGCTCGACCATCGACTGCCTCATCGCCACCTTTTGCATCGACGAAGGGGTTCCTCTCCTCCACGACGACCGGGACTTCGACCCCTTCGAGAAACACCTGGGACTGCGCGTGGTGCGTTAGCGGGGGTGCGCGGCGGGCTATAATGCCCGCTTTTCTGCGCACCTCATGGATCTTCCCCTTCTCGCCAAGGCCCTGATCCTCGGCATCGTCGAGGGCCTGACCGAGTTCCTTCCCATCTCCTCCACCGGGCACCTGATCCTGGCGGGGGACCTGCTCGGCTTCAACGACGAGAAGGCGAAGATTTTCGAACTGGTGATCCAGACCGGTGCCATGCTCGCCGTGGTGTGGGAGTACCGCCGCAAGTTCGGGGCCGTGATCGCCGGGCTCGCCACTGACCCCGCGGCGCGGCGCTTCGTGGCCAATCTCGTCATCGCCTTCATGCCTGCCGCGCTGCTGGGGCTCGCTTTCGGCGGCTACATCAAGGGCGCGCTGTTCAAGCCGGTGCCGGTGGCCATCGCTTTCATCGTCGGCGGTGTCGTCATCCTTTGGGCGGAGCGGCGCAAGCACCGCATCACGGTGGAATCGGTGGACGACATGGGCTGGCGGGATGCCCTCAAGGTGGGCATCGCCCAGGCCTTCGCCCTGATCCCGGGAATGTCCCGTTCCGGCGCCACCATCATCGGCGGCCTGCTGTTCGGGCTGTCGCGCAAGGCCGCCACCGAGTTCTCCTTCTTCCTGGCGGTGCCGACCCTGATCGCCGCCGGCGCCTACGACTTTTACAGGAACCGGGCGCTGTTCGACATCCACGACCTGGACATGTTCGCCGTGGGCATGGTCTCCGCCTTCGTGTCCGCGTTCCTGTGCGTGCGCTGGCTGCTGCGCTACATCATCAGCCACGATTTCAGCCTCTTTGCCTGGTACCGCATCGTGTTCGGCGGCGTGGTGCTCGCGACCGCCTACACCGGGCTGGTGGACTGGACGGTGGGCTGAAGCGGTGAAGGGTGAGGAGAAGGGTAAGAACATCGGATTGCGCGCGGTGCTCAGGGTTTTCCCTTCACCCTTCCCCTTTCACGCTTCACGTTTGTGATCGCCTTCGGCCCCTACGCAGAGCTCCTGGCCACGCCGCACCTGGGGCGGCTGGTGCTGGTGTCCCTGGTGGGCCGGCTGCCCATCGGCACCGCGACGCTGGCGCTGGTGCTGTTCATGCAGGGGCAGACCGGCTCCTTCGGCAACGCCGGCATGGTGGGCGCGCTCTACGTGCTGGGCCTGGCGCTGATGGCTCCCCTGCTGGGGCGGCTCATGGACCGCTTCGGGCCGCGCCCCATCCTGACGGTGACGGCAGTCACCTATCCCGTCGCCCTCGCCATCGTGGCGCTGCTGGGTGCCTCCGGCGCTTCCGCCACCGTGGTCGGCGCCGCGGCGCTGCTGGCCGGGGCCTCGCTGCCTCCGATCACGGTGTGCATGCGGGCGCTGTATCCGCGCCTGGTTTCCGAGCCGCGGCTGCTGAAGGCCGCCTACTCCCTGGATTCGGCCCTGGTGGAGACGGTGTTCGTGCTGGGCCCCAGCCTGGTGGCCCTGCTGGTGGCACTGGGGGCGGCGGTCGCCGCCGTCGTCACGGCCGGGGCCTGCGGCTCGCTGGGGGCGGTTCTGTTCCTGCGCGCCCGCGCAGCGGGCGAGTGGCAGACGCCCGCGCCCCATGGAAAGCGCCACCTGCTGGGACCACTGGCGCGCCCCGGGCTGCGCGGGGTGCTGGTGTCGGTGCTGTTCTACGCCGGCGCCTTCGGCCTGTTCGAGATGGCGGTCACCGGCTTCGCCGCGTCCCACGGCGTGCCCGCCGCGGCGGGTGTGATCCTCGCCGTCGCGGCCACCGGCGGCACGCTGGGGGTGCTGGCCTTCGGCAGCCACGACTGGAAGCTGCCGGCCCGCTCCCAATGGCTGACACTGATGGTGCTGATGCTTCTCGGCATGCTAGTTCTCATCCCCATCGACAACCTGTACCTGTTCGCGGCGACCGGGCTGCTGGCGGCGAGCCCCATGGCGGCGGTGATCGCGGCGCAGTCGGTGCTGGTGTCCACGCTCGCCCCCAAGGGCATGCTGGCGGAGAGCTTCACCTGGAGCGCCACCGCGCTGCTCACCGGCGTCAGTTCCGGCATCGCCG
>DASTHR010000236.1:0-19702 GCA_035718105.1 Burkholderiales bacterium | reverse complement strand
CCCAGGCGCGACGCCCGCGCCAGGAAGCTGCTCAGGTACTCGTGCAGGCCCTGGGCGAAGATGTCGTCAATGCGCCCGTAGTGCAGGCCGGCGTGCAACTCGCCGGCGAGGCGCTGGGGCTCCCCGGGGTTGCCGATGATGCCCAGGATCTCGTCCACCTCGTTCATGCAGTGGTGCAGCGAGCGCGGCATGTCGTCGCGCAGGATCAGCAGCTCCGCCACCTGCCGCGGCTTGATCTGCTCCCGGTAGACCTTCTTGTAGGCCTGGAACGCGCTCACCGAGCGCAGCAGCGCGCCCCACTGGTAATAGTCGGCGGCGCCCCCCACCTCGCGGATGCTGGGCAGGAGGATGTGGTACTTCACGTCCAGGATGCGGGCGGTGGAGTCGGCGCGCTCGACGAAGGTGCCGAGGCGGATGAACTGGAACGCCTCGTCCCGCAGCATGGTGCCGTGGGTGACACCCCGGAACTGGTGGGAGCGGGACTTCACCCACTCGAAGAACTCCCGCACCCCCATGCGCTTCACCCGCTCCAGGGTCATGTCGCGCACCTCGAGCCAGGTGGCGTTGAGGTCCTCCCACATCTCCGAGGTGATGGAGCCCCGCACCGAGCGCGCATTCTCCCGCGCCGACTCCAGGGAGGCCAGGATGCCCGACGTGTTCTCCGGGTCCAGCGCCAGGTAGCGGATCACGTTGTCCTCGCTGCGGACCGGATGCTTGGCGAAGTAACTCTGGTGGGTGCCGGTGATGAGCAGCGGGGCGTCCCATTCCTGGGACGGCTCCAGCACGCCGGTGGGCATGAGGGACATGCGGTGGGCGATGTCCAGCATGCGCGCGGTGTTCTCGGCGCGCTCCATGTAGCGCGCCATCCAGTACAGGTTGTCTGCGATTCGGGAAAGCATCAGTTGTAGAGCACCCAGGTGTCCTTGGTGCCTCCCCCCTGGGAAGAGTTGACCACCAGCGAGCCCTCGCGCAGCGCGACCCGGGTGAGTCCGCCGGGCACCAGGCGCACGTCGCGCCCGGAGAGCACGAAGGGGCGCAGGTCCACATGGCGCGGCGCGACCCCGCTCTCGACAAAGGTGGGGCAGGTGGAGAGCGAGAGCGTGGGCTGGGCGATGAAATTGCCCGGCGCCGCCAGGATGCGCGCCTTGTAGGCCTCGCGCTCCTCGCGGGTGGCGGCCGGGCCGACCAGCATGCCGTAGCCGCCGGAGCCGTGCACTTCCTTCACCACCAGTTCGTGCAGGCGCTCCAGGACAAAGGCGCGCTCGTCGGCCTTGCTCAACTGGTAGGTCGGCACGTTGGACAGGATGGGCTCCTCGCCCAGGTAGAAGCGGATCATGTCCGGCACGTGAATGTAGGTGGCCTTGTCGTCCGCCACCCCGGTGCCGATGGCGTTGCACAGGGCCACGCGCCCGGCGCGGTAGGCGGAGAACAGCCCGGGCACCCCGAGCATGGAGTCGGCGCGGAACACCCGGGGATCGAGGAACTCGTCGTCCACCCGGCGGTAGATCACGTCCACCTTCTGCGGGCCGGAGGTGGTGCGCATGTACACGGTGTCATCGCGCACGAACAGGTCCTGCCCCTCCACCAGTTCCACCCCCATCTGCTGGGCAAGGAAGGCGTGCTCGAAATAAGCGCTGTTGTAGCGTCCCGGGGTGAGCACCACCACCACCGGGTCGTCGGCCCCCGCCGGCGCCACCTCCAGCAGGGTCTCGAGCAGGAAGTCCGGGTAGTGGTCCACCGGGGCGATGCGGTGCTGGGCAAACAGCTCTGGAAACAGCCGCATCATCACCAGCCGGTCCTCGATCATGTAGGAGACGCCGGAAGGCACCCGAAGGTTGTCCTCGAGTACGTAGAACTCGCCCTCTCCGGCGCGCACCACGTCCACGCCCGCGATGTGGCAGTACACGTCGCGGGGAACGTCCACCCCCGCCATCTCCTGCTTGAACTGCGGGTTGGCCACCACCTGCGGCGCGGGAATGACGCCGGCCCTGATGATCTCCTGGTCGTGGTAGATGTCGCGGATGAAGGCGTTGAGGGCCTTCACCCGCTGGATCAGCCCGCGGGAGAGGATCTTCCACTCGGCGGCGGGAATGATGCGGGGAACGATGTCGAAGGGTATGAGGCGCTCGGCGCCGCTCTCGTCGCCGTACACGGCGAAGGTGATGCCCACGCGGTGGAACATCATGTCCGCCTGCTCGCGCTTGGCCCGGATCTTGTCCGGCACGGTGTGGTTGAGCCACTGCGCGTATTCGCGGTAGTGCTCGCGCACGGCGCCGTCGGGGCGGAGCATTTCGTTGAAGATCGGCTTGCTCGACATTCCCTTCTCCCTCACGCGGCGACCCCGACGCTCTTGACCGCCACGATGGCTTTGGCCTGATTCATGTCCTCGGTGTAACCGCTGGCGTACAGGCAGCACGCGAGCTGGTTGAGAATCGGCATCGGCAGGGGCACCTCGCCCGCCAGGGCCTGGCGCGTCCAGGCCGCGACCGAAACGGCATCGTTGGCCGCGGGCAGACCCGGCAGCCCGCGCTGGCTGCCCGCTTCCGCCTCGAACAGCACCCGCGCCTCGCCCTCCCGCAGGTGTTCGATGCGGGGCCGGCGCCGCGGATTGGCGAAGGCATCGCCCTCGGTGTCCGCCAGCAGCAGGGCCTCGGCGCGGATGGTGAGCAGCAGCTCGCGCATGCCCTCCACCCTGGCGGCGGATACGCCCACCACGCGACAGCCCTGGCCCGGGAACGGGTTGATCAGCCGCGCCAGCACGTGGCCGAAATTGCCGACTCCCAGGCGCGCGCGCAGGGACAGCAGCCCCGCCACCCCCGGCGCCAGCAGCCCGGTGGGCACGAAGGCGAGGCGCTCCCCGTCCAGCGCCTTCTGCGCCTGGGCCAGGGTGGCGCAGGGCAGGATGTCCAGGGCGCGGAACACATGGGCGCACAGCACACGGCCCTCGCCGTGGAGGCTGCCGTGGATCAGCACCGGGATGCCGAAGCGCGCCAGCAGCAGCGCCAGCAGCGGCAGCAGGTTGGGCTCGTCCCGGGCGCCTGACTGGCTGCCCATCACCAGGGGCCGGGGCCCGGATTCCGGCGCCTTCAGCCGCAGAACCCGCTCGGCGAGGGACTGGTGAAACCCCGCCCATTCCTGCAGCGCGGGGGTCCGGAAGCGCAGTGCCACCAGCAACGCACCGAGTTCGAAATCCGGAACCCCGCCGTCGAGGACCATCCCGCCGAGCTGGTGGGCTTCCTGTTCCGTCAGTTCCCGCGACCCCGTGTCGCCGCCGATCAGCCGGCCCAGGCGGTTGGCAAGGTTCACCCGCGTCTCTCCACTGTGTTTGAAGAGACATTGAGCAAACCCTGTGCCAACAGAAAATTCCCGTTATTTCAATGCACGACCTGGATGCCGCGGCAGCGGGCCGAACGCTTCAGCCCCCCTTTGGTGCGGTAAGGGACGACGGCGCCTCACGTTGGTGCAAAAAAGAAGCCCCGTTATAAGGACGGGGCCAATTTTGGAGGGGAAACCAATTGGACGGGGGCAGTTCCCGTGGATCTCCCGGATCCAGCGCGCCGGGAACCGCCGCTTCGGCAGCGTGGAGGATGCTGACCCCATACTTGCCTCCGTAAAAGCATATTAACATGTTCTAATTCTTTAACAAGCCCCCACAATCGCGGCATGGTTTTTCAGCCGCGCCACCTCCGGCCGGTGCGACGAATTATCGCGGCGGCCCGGGAAGCTTTCCCGTCGCGTCCGCGGGTATACTCGGCAATGAGGTCGGCCTGGGGAGACCATTTATGACGTGCGGGTCGGTTCCCGTCAGGCCGCGGTTCAATCCAAGGAAAACAACATGCCGATCAGCGTCAAGGCCCTGGGCCATGTCGTGCTCCGGGTGCGCAGCCTCGAGCGCAGCGTCCCGTTCTACCGGGACGTGCTGGGGATGAAGGAGGTTGCGCGCTACCGGGGGATGATGGTGTTTTTCTCCTTCGGGCAGAACCATCACGACCTGGCCCTGATGCAGATCGGTCCCCAAGCGGAGCCTCCCGACCCCTACACGGTGGGCATGTACCACTTCGCGCTGAAAGTCGGCGACAGTCTGGAGGAACTGCGGGCCTGGAAGACCAAGCTCGATGCGCGCAGCATCCCGCTGGTGGGAATGTCCGACCATCGGGTGAGCCAGTCGCTCTATATCCGCGACCCGGACGGCATCGAGATCGAACTTTACGTGGATGCCGACCCGGAGATCTGGAAAAAGGATCCCTCCGCGGTGGCCACCATAGACCCCCTGATTATCTGAGCAGTTCTTCCAGCACCCCGCACCACGCCTGGGCCAGGTTGGCGCGGTGGTAGCCGCCGCCTCCGAACGCCATCAGCCGCCCATGGCATAACTCGTCGGCCAACTGGCACAGGCGGCGGGCGGCGTGGGCATGGGCCTCCGGGGTCAGCTTGAGGTGGGCCAACGGATCGCCCCGGATGCTGTCGGCCCCGCACTGGAGCAGGATGAACTCGGGCTTTCCGGCGCGCAGGAAGGCCTCGGCCGTCTCCCAGGCCGTCATGAACTCGCGATTTCCCGCCCCGGGCGGCAGGGGAAGGTTGAGCTTGGTGCCTTCCGCCGATCCCGCCCCGGTTTCATGCAGATGGCCGGTGCCGGGGTAGAGGTAGTTTCCGTCCTCGTGGATGTCCACCACAAGGACCTCGGGGTCGTTCTCGAACGAGTAGTACACGCCGTCGCCGTGATGCACATCGATATCCACGTAGGCCACGCGCCGGATGCCGTAATCGGCGCGCAGGGCCTCGATCACGATCCCGATGTCGTTGAAAACACAGAAGCCCGCACCCCTGTTGCGGCGCGCATGGTGCAGCCCGCCGATGGGCTGGAAGCTGCGCCGGCACTCCCCATGCATGATGCGGCGCAGGGCATCGAGAGCGGAACCCGCCACATGTCCGGCTGCCTCGTAGACACCGGGAAACGCCGGGGTGTCGCCGTGGTCCAGGTAGCCCCAGCCCTCCTCGGAGAGCAGCTGCACCTTGCGGATGTAATCCGTGGCGTGGAAGCGCTCGATTTCCAGGCGTTGCGCCATCACCGGGCATTGCACGCCCACCCGCCGGTCCAGGCCGCGGGACACGGCCTCGCTCCAGAATGCGCCCTGCCGGTCGGTCCCGAAAGGATGGCCTTCGGGAAAACCGTAGCGGGCAAGCGCTTCGCCGAGATAGAGGTAGACGGGAAATTTGGTGGGCATGTCCCTGGCCGGATATACATCCCAATCCAAGTTTAGAGCAATCCATCACACCTTCCACTGGCGACCGCCGTCGGGCTTCATCACCCCTGCGCGGCGTTCTAACGCCCCCCGATGGCAATGACATCCGTCATTGCATTGGCACATTAGCGACTGCTAATGTGCCACCGTCATCAACCGGCTTCAGGAGGCGATATGAGGAAATCAATTCTGACGGCATTGGTAGCCATCACCGCGCTGGCTTTCGGCGGCACGGCGCTGGCCAAGGGACCGGGCGGCGGCGGTGCGCCGGCGGGTGGCCCCGGCGGCGGCTCGGAAATGATGATGAAGAAACAAGGCGCCTCGGCACCGGCCCCGAAGAGCGGGGCCGATCCGGCCCGCAAGCAGGAGCAGGAGCGCGAGCGGAACCGCGAGCGCCATCGCGAGCACGCGGGCAGCGGTTCGGGGCAGGGTCCTCAGTACCAGGAGCAGAAGGAACTCCAGAAAAACATCGCCCCCGCCAAATAATCCGCGGGGCGATGTTGCACCGGCCGAAGGGCGCGTCAGCGCCCTTCGCCATTTCGGGGACCCGATCAGAGCAGGCGCAGTTGCCCGCCGGGAGCGGGCGGGCGGAAGCGCGAACAGTCCAGCTTCGGGCTGCGCTCCCGATTCAGCCCGACACGCCCGCAGGCGACGCCGAAGCGCCGGGCAATCAGCTCCGCAAGAACGCCTTGGCCCGTCATGCGCGAGCCGAATGCGGGATCGTTGTCGGCGCCGCCGCGCATCTGGCGCACCAGGCTCATCACATGCGCCGCCTTCAGCGGATAGTGGTGTTGAAGCCAGGCGGCGAACAGGTTTCGCACTTCGTGGGGCAGGCGCAGCAGCACGTAGCCCGCGTCCTGCGCCCCCGCCTCCCGGGCCGCCTCCAGCACCGACTCGAGCTGGGGATCGGTGAGGAAGGGGATCATCGGCGCAGCCACCACCCCCACCGGCACCCCGGCTTCCGACAGGCGCTGCATGGCCTCGATGCGCCGGCGCGGCGCCGAGGCGCGGGGCTCGAGCCGGCGCGCCACCTCGTGGTCCAGGGTCGCCACCGAAAGATACACGCGCGCCAGCTGCTTGCGGGCCATGGGCGCCAACAGGTCGAGGTCGCGCTCCACCAGCGCCGACTTGGTGGTGATGGTCACCGGATGCTCGCATTCCGCCAGCACCTCCAGCACCTGCCGGGTGATACGCCATTCGCGCTCCGCCGGCTGGTAGGGATCGGTGTTCGCGCCCAGGGCGATGGGCTGGCAGCGGTAGCCGGGACGCGCAAGCTCGGTACGCAACAGTTCCGCCGCGTTCACCTTGGCGAACAGCCGGGCTTCGAAGTCCAGTCCGGGCGACAGGTTCAGGTAAGCGTGGGTCGGCCGCGCGTAACAGTACACGCAACCGTGCTCGCACCCCCGGTAGGGATTGATGGACTGGGAGAAGGGGATGTCGGGGGAATCGTTACGCGAAATGATGGAGCGCGCGATCTCGGCGGTGACCGTGGTGGTGATCTGGCGCGGATCCGCCGCCGGATCGCCCCAGCCGTCGTCGGAGCGCTGCCTCGCCACGGACTCGAAGCGCCCCTCGGGATTGAAGGTGGCACCCCGGCCGTGAGGCGGGTTCATGGGCTTGCGGGCCATGAGACTTCGACCGCGCGGGGCGGGTGCCGTTGCGTTACTTTTTCCGTCCTGCCGAAGGCTTCGGCGTTTTGGCCGGCGCCGCCTTGGGCGCCGCGGCCGGCGTCGTCGTCGCCGGCGCGGCGGGAAGCGACGCAGACTCGCCACCCTGGTAGATCAGTTCCCCCTTTTCCTCACCGGGGGCGCCGCGCCTGGCCGTGATCTCCAGGGCCTGGGGCGCCGCGGCCGGTGTCGCTTCGGGAGGGGGCGGTCGCTCCGACTCCTTTTGCAGGGCGGCAATTGCCTCAAGGTAACCGGACTTCTGGTCCGGTGTGAGATGGCCCATGGACTCGAGGAAGCGCATCTCCCGCAGCAGCGCCTCGACCTTTTCGGGCATGGGCACCGAGCGCGAGGGTTCCCCCCGGCTCTCCGGGGCCTGCTTCGCCGCCTCGGCGAACTCCGCGGGATTCGCCACCATGCGCGCAATGCGCACATGCTCATAGCGCATCGCCAGGGCGATGGCGTCGTCGCCCCAGTCGCTGCGGATGCGGGTGTCCGCGCCGCGGTCAAGCAGCAGTCGCGCAGTGGGCTCCCTGCCCTCCCGCGCCGCCATCATCAGCGGCGAGGCGCCATTGGGCGCGCGCGCGTTCACGTCCGCGCCGCCGTCCAGCAGCAGGCGCACCACCGCGTCGTGGCCGCCGAAGGCGGCGTAATGCAGCGCCGACCAGTCCGGCCCCTCGCGGTTGACGCGCGCGCCGCGCTCCAGCAACCAGCGCACCACATCCTCATGCCCCCTCCAGGCGGCATGCATCAGCGCCTGCTCCTGCACCCGGTTCATGCGGTTGACGTTGGCGCCGCGGCTGACGAACAGTTCCATCATCGGGATGTTGCCCTCCCAGGCGGCGATCATGAGCCCGGTGCCGATGCGATCGGCCAGGAATTCGGGATCCAGCCCCTGGTCGAGCCAGGCGCGCACGGTCCAGATGTCGCCGGTCTCCACGGTCGCGCCGAAGCGCGCGGGATCCGGAAGTTGCGCGCGCGCGGGGAACACGCACAGCGCGAACAGGGCGAGCGCCAACAACACCAGCCGCCGTCCTGCCAGAAGGGGAATCATCAACGAGCTTGCCACGGGCGGAGGAAACCGGGGATATTCACCAGATAAGGATCGGATGTCAAATGCGCCCCGCCTCCAGCCGCTTTCTCCGGATGCTCGCCGTGTCGCTGGTGCTGCACGCGGTGGTGATCTGGGGGGCCGGACCCTGGCTGATGCCCCCCGCGCCCTTCAAACCGCTGCCGGCGATGGAGGCTCGCATCGAGGTCGTCGCCGCACGCAAGGAGGATACTCCCGCGCCGGCGCCGCGGGTGATCAAGAACACGTTCGAACCCTCGAGCGCGGGACGGCGCGCCGCCACCCGCCCCGTCGCCCCGCCAGGCAGTAACGCGCCCGCCGCGCTGGCGCGCGCGGAACCCACGCCCGAGGCACATCTCGGCGAGGCGCTGAAGCGAATTTCCGATACCTTGCTCTATCCGCCGGAGGCGGTGCGCGAAGGTCTGGAAGGCGAGGTGGTGCTGGTGCTGGACTTGGGCGAAGGCGGCCGCATCCTAGAGGCCGCCGTGGCCAGCGGCTCCGGCCATCGCGTGCTCGACGATGCTGCGCTGCGCGCCGCCCTGCGGCTGGGGAGCCTCAGCCCGACGCTGGCCGGGAAGGCCATCCTGCTGCCGGTGCGTTTCCGTCTCCTGTAACACTTCCCTCGCCATGGGCGCGCAGAGGGCGCGAAGGGCTTCGCCGCGCCGGAATCGCCTTGCCCGCGCGCCTCGGTTCCAGGTTGCAAATGTCATACGAGCCGCAATGTCCGAGCGCCGTGACGGGCTATCCGCATGCTGCCCCGCAAAATAGGCGCTTTCTATTTTCAGATCGAAACAATTGAATTCCCATGCCGATTTCATGGGAGTACGTTTCGCAGGCGGCCCACACAGACCGGATCATCCGGCGGGGCAACGACCAACGGAATTGCGGAGGAGGAACACCATGCAGCGCAGCTACAACCCCCTGCCCGCCTCGGGCGTGTACGCGGGCATCGCCATCCACCGGCCGGCCGAAGAGGCCCCGGTGACCCTGGACAGCCCGGCCTACCAGGTGATGACCGATTTCACGCGGTCGCGGCCCTTGACCATCCCGGGCCACGCCACGATGGCCGCGGCCCTGGAAGCCATGCACGCCCAGCGGGTGCACCTGCTGCTGGTGGTGGACGAGCGCGGCATGCTGGCGGGGCTGATCACCTCCACGGACATCGAGGGGGAGAAGCCGGTGCGCATCGTGCAGGAGCGCGGCATTCGCCGCAGCGAGATCCTGGTGTGCGACATCATGACCCCCCGGGAGCGGCTCGAAGTGCTGGACATGGAGGACGTGACCCACGCCCGGGTCGGCCACGTGGTGGCAACGCTGCGCGCCGTGGGCCGCCAGCACGCCATGATCGTGGACTTCCACAACGGCGCCATGAAGGTGCGGGGACTGTTCTCGGTGTCGCAGGTGGCCCGCCAGCTGGGCACGCCGCTGGAGACCGTCGAGGTCGCCCGCAGCTTCGCCCAGGTAGAGGAAATGCTGGCCCACTGAGGGCCCGAACAGACTCCACGCGGGGCGGCCGGGGAGCGCGCCCGGGCGCCGCCGATCAGGGCGGTGTCCGGTTCCCGGCCGCCGTGCCGTTCCTTGCGGCTTACCAGTAGGCCAGCAGGCGGCCCTTCTCCACCTTGTGCTGGAACTCGTTGAGCGGCCGGTCGCCCTTGGCGACGCACTGGCCGCTGGCGATGTCGAAGGCCCACTTGTGCTTGGGACAGGTGAGGCGCGTGCCCTTGAGGGCCAGGTGCGGAATGTCGGTCACCTGGTGTGGACAGCGGCTGTCGTAGACCTTGAGCGTCTTGCCCTTCCTGTAAACGAACAGGTGCCGCCCCTCGCACTCGCGGTAGGCGGTATCCCCGTCCTTGAGCTCCTTCACCGCCATAACGTCGTGCCACTCGGCCGGCACCCCCAGGCGATCGGGCCGGAACTCGGGAATGTCCATCTCGAGGATGATGTCCGTGGCCCAGACGATCTTCGCCAGCCCCAGGGCCGGGAAGGCCATCAGCAGCGCGTCGATCACCTCGTCCGCGGTGGCCCCCTCCCGCAGCGCCCGGGTCAGGTACTGCTTCAGCCCGCGCTCGGTCTGGGCGTGGACCTTGGTGATCACCGAGATCAGGTTGCGGGTTTTGGGGTCCAGGTGCTTGCCGGCTTCCTTCAGGAACTTGAAGTAGCCGGTCATGGCGTCCGGGCGGACCTTCACCAGGTAATTGAGCGCGTCGCTCATGCTTTGTTCTCCCGAGTTGAAACCGGGCAGAGTGTAACCCAGAACGCGGGCCGCGCCAGCGGCCTGCCGCGGCGGCGCAGGCGGCTGCGCCGACTGCCGTATCCCCGGCTTGCGCTCTGCGCCTTCTAGCGGGCCTCGTCCCGCGGGGCGGGGGGCGGTTCTGCCGGGGCCGCGGGAAGTTCCGGATGGTCCTCTACCTTGAACTCACCCTCGATCACATGGCCATCCGCGGCGGTGGAAGCCGGCGGCACCGGACCCGCGCGCCGCAGTTGGCGCGTCTTCCAGGCGATCCAGCCCCACAACCCCAGTCCGAGGGCGGCCCCCACCAGAAAAAGGAACGAGAAGAAGAAGGCCGCCACGATGAAGCCGGCGACACCGAGGATGAGCGAGAGCAGGCGGATCAGCATCTTTGCAGCCGGGCGGCGCGGGACTCGTCCAGGACCAGCCACACCCAGGCGCCGGCCTGCAGGGCCAGGAACAGGCCGAAGGCGGCCTGGTAGCCGGAGGCGTGGTATTGCCCTGCGGCGCTCACCGGCCAGAGATTGATGACGGCACCGATTCCCCATTGGCTGGAGAAGGCGCACACGAACACCATGAGGTTGAGCGCGGTGTTCACGCGGCCCGCGAGGTGTTGCGGGAAGTGCTGCGACAGCACCGAGTAGGAAAGAGTGCTGGAAGAGATGAAGAGGCCGTAGAGCACCCAGGCGGCCGCCGGCGCGCCCAGGCCACCGGACACGATGACGATCTGCGCCAGCAGCGCCGCGGCTAGCCCGGCGGCAAACACCCGGATCACGGCTATGCCATGGCGCGACAGCCAGGAGGCGGCGTTGCCGAACACCAGCGAACCTGTCATGGTGGACAGCGCGACCAGCAGCAGGTGATTCGCCACCCCTTCGCGCGGGAGCCCCGCCACGTCGCGGAACCAGGGACCCGCCCACAGGCCCTGGATGGACATGAACGTGGACTGGGTGAGCATCGCCGCCAGGGTCACCTGCCAGAAGCGGCGGCTGACGAACACGCTGCGCAGCCCGTCCAGTTGCTCCCGCAGGCCCGGCGGCGAGGCATGCGGTGCCGGTTCCGGAACCACCAGAAAAACGGCCCCGGCCACCGCCAGGGTGAGGACCGACAGGGCATAGAACACCCCGCGCCACCCGGCGACGGAGAGGGCCGCCTCCACCGGCGCGGTGGCTGCCAGGGCCCCCAGTCCGCCGGAGAACATGATCATCCCGGTGAGCGCGGGCAGCCTCTGCAACGGAAACCACAGCACGAAAGCCTTGATGCTGGACATCAGGCAGGCGGACACCCCCAGCCCGATCAGGGCCCGCGCCAGGAACAGCCCGGAGAAGCCGCCACTGGCGGCGAACAGCGCCGCCCCGGCCGCGGCCAGCAGCAGCAGCCCGGCGTTCACTCTCCGGGGGCCGTAGCGATCCAGCAGTATGCCCAGTGGAAGCTGGAACAGGGCAAAACTGGCGAAGTAGGCGCTGGTGAGCAGCCCCAGGTCCCGGGGCCCGAGGCCGAAGTCCCCCGCCAGGTCCGGGACGATCACGGCGTTGATGCTGCGGAACAGGTAGGAGATGAAATAACCGGCGGCGAAGGGCAGCAGGACCGCCAGCAGGGGGTGGCGGGGAGACCCCGCGGCGCAAGGGGGATCGATCATGGGAAGGCGCCATTATACGCTGCGGCGCAGCGCCTTCCCCCGGGGCGGAAACTTCGCGCCTCTGGGCTATAGTGAAATCCCAAGGACTTTCAGGATGGAGGTTCCGATGATTGCCATGAGCGTCCAGAACTACCTGAAGGAAATGCAGATTCCCTATGATCTGGTGCATCACGACCGCACGATGTCGAGCATGCGCACGGCGGAGGCGGCCCATGTGCCGGCGCGGCGCATTGCCAAGGCAGTGCTGCTGGAGGACGGCGGCAGTTACCTGATGGCCGTGTTGCCGGCGGACCGGCATGTGAACCTGATCATGCTGCGCGAGCAACTCGGGCGCCAGATCGAGCTGGCGCGGGAGCGGGAAGTGATGGAAGTGTTCGGCGACTGCGACCTGGGCGCCATTCCCGCAACCGGCAAGCCCTATGGCGTGGAAATGATCGTGGACGATGAGCTGCTGGAGCAGCCCGAAGTCTATTTCGAGGCCGGGAGCCACGAGGATCTGGTGCGCATGCGCCGCGAGCACTTCATGAAGCTGTTCGAGGACACGCCGCACTGGCATTTCGGGCGAACGCATTGAGGAGCGCTGGAGCGCAGCGGGCCCCTTTCGGGGCCCGTTTCGTTTCCGCGGTCAGGCGGCGTCGCGCAGGCCGAACTGCAGTTCCGCGAGCCGCGCGTAGAGGGGGCTGTTCCGCAACAGACTGGCGTGGCTGCCCATGGCCACCACCCGTCCCCGCTCCATGACGGCGATGCGGTCCACCCGCTGCACCGTGGCCAGGCGGTGGGCGATGATGAGCGTGGTGCGCCCGCGCATCAGCCGCGAGAGCGCCTCCTGCACCATGCGCTCGCTCTCGGAGTCCAGGGCGCTGGTGGCCTCGTCCAGCAGCAGCACCGGGCGGTCGGCGAGGATGGCGCGGGCGATGGCGAGGCGCTGCTTCTGGCCGCCGGAGAGCCGCACGCCGCGCTCCCCGAGCTGGCTCTCGTAGCCCCCGGGCAGGCGCTCGATGAACTCGGTGGCGAAAGCGGCCTCGCAGGCCGCGCGCACTTCGGCGTCGTCGGCGCCGGGGCGGCCGTAGCGCACGTTCTCCGCCACGCTGGCGGCGAAGATCGCCGGCTCCTGGGGCACCAGGGCGATGCGCGCGCGCAGCGCAGACGGGTCGGCAGTCCGCAGGTCCACGCCGTCCAGCAGCACCCGGCCCCGCGCCGGATCGTAGAAGCGCAGCAGCAGCTGGAACACCGTGGACTTGCCGGCTCCCGAGGGGCCCACCAGCGCCAGGCTCTCGCCGGGCTCCACCCGCAGCGTCAGGCGCTCCAGGGCCGGCTCGTTGGGGCGCGAGGGATAGTGGAAAGTCACGCTCTCCATGGCCACCTCGCCCCTGGGTACTTGCAGCGGCTGCGGCCGTTCCGGCGCGCGCACCTCGGGCTCGGCGTGGAGGATCTCCACCAGGCGCTCGGCGGCGCCGGCGCCGCGCTGCAGGTCGCCGATCACCTCGCTCACGGCGCCCGCCGCCCCCGCCAGCAGCGCGGCGTAGAAGACGAAGGCGGACAGCTCGCCGGCGCTGAGCCGACCCGAGAGCACGTCGTGGCCGCCGATCCACAGGATCACCCCCACGGCACCGAAACTCAGCATGATCACCGCGGCGATCAGCGCCGCGCGCTGGCGGATGCGGCGCACCGCGGTGGCGAACGCCAGTTCCAGTCGCTCGCCGAACAGTCGCCGGTCCTCCGCCTCGTGGCCGTAGGCCTGGACGGTGCGGATCTCGTGCAGGGTCTCGTCCACCTGCGCCGCCAGGTCCGCCACCCGGTCCTGGCTGGCGCGGGCGAGGCGGCGCACCCGCCGCCCGAACAGCAGGATGGGCACCACCACCAGGGGCACGATCAGCATCACCAGCAGCGTGAGGCGCCAGCTGGTGGCGAACAGCATGACGAGGCTGCCCGCGCCCATGAGCAGGTTGCGCAGCGCCAGCGAGACGCTGGTGCCCACCACCGTCTCCAGCAGCGCCGTGTCGGCGGTGAGGCGCGAGATCACCTCGCCGGTGCGGGCGGACTCGTAGAAGGACGGCGAGAGCCCCAGGAGCCGGTCGAACACGGCGCGCCGCAGGTCGGCGATCACCCGCTCGCCGAGCCAGGAGACGAGATAGAAGCGGGTGTAGGTGGCGGCGGCCATCACCACGATCACCCCCAGCAGGGCGATGAGCGCGTGGTTGAGGGCGGCGGGGTTGGCCTGGGCGAAGCCCTCATCCACCACCCGCTTCAGCCCCTGCCCCAGCACCAGGAAGCTCGCCGCAGCCAGCACCAGCGCCAGCACCGCGCCCGCTACCCGGGCACGATAAGGCAGCACGAAGCGGAACAGCACGGCGAGATGCCTGAGTGGCGGGCGGCGCGGCGCCTCCGTGGATTCGCGCTCCAGCCGGGGCACGTGCAGGGGCGCCGCCGCGCCGCCGGACTCCGGGGCGCTCATTCTCCGCGCCGCATCCGCTCGAGGGCGCGGCGCTCGCGCTTGGTGGGCCGGCCCTTGATGGCCTGCGAAGGCTCGGGCGTGAACCGTCGCATCTCCGCCATCGCCTGGCGCCGGGCGCAGCTCTCGTCCGATTCCCGATACAGTCTGCGCGCCAGGTCCGCCGAGCCGCGGCGCTCCGCCAGCCCGGTGACGGTGAGCTGCCACTCGAGCTCGCCGATGCTGACGGCCAGCAGGTCGCCAGGCTTCACCTCCCGCGCCGGCTTCACGCGCTCGCCGTTGAGCTTCACCCGGCCGCCCTCCACCGCCTGCTGCGCCAGGCTGCGAGTCTTGTAGAACCTCGCGGCCCACAGCCACTTGTCAATGCGCACCGCTGTCAGGGGCTCAAACATGGTTCAGTTGCGCCGCCACCAGCTTCGCCTCCGGCACCCGAGCCTGGACGGCGGCGGCCACCCGCAGGCCGACGTCCGGCCCCGGCACCACGGTGACCCACAGCAGGTTGAGCCTGAGGTTGAATTCGGCGAACACCACCAGGTCGGCGATCGCCGCCAGGGAAGCCTCCAGTTCCCGCAGGGTGGCCTCGATGCGGTGGCGCGGCCGGGCGCGCAGCCCGGGGATCAGCAGCATGAAATCGCCGTAGGCGCGCCCGCTGGCGTCGCGCCGGGGTGCTCGCCGGTGCAGCGGCTCGGCCGGCAGCAGCCCGCGCGCACGGCACAGGGACGCGCCGGACTGCGTCCCGTCCATGGAATCCTGCCGGATGGTCATGGATATTGCCCGCGCTCAGACTCGCTAAGGATGCCCCGCCTGAACCTTACGCCGCCGGGAAAGCGGGCGCAACGCCGGGGGCCCGCTTGAGAATTTCCCCGCCAGCCCCCATGCTTATGACTTTACCTATTACGCACGGCGAGAGCGAAATGAGCGAACGGCAGGACGAAAGGCAATCCGACGGGCAAATGGACGCGGCCAGCCTATACCGCGAGGAGATCTACACCGACCGCAAGACGGGAACCATCCGGGTGATGATCCCGGTGAAGGCCGATGGCTCGCCCGACCCCGCGCGCGGGACGGTCTATTCCGGCGAGGCGCAGATCATGACCACCGTGGGGGCGCTGCCCCTGGCCTTTGACATCGAAGCCGGTTCGCTGTCGGAAGCGGTGGCTGGCTACGGCAAGGCGGCCAAGGTGGCCTTCGAGCGGGCCATGCGGGAACTCGAGGAAATGCGCCGCCAGGCGGCATCCTCCATCGTCATTCCCAAGGCCGGCGCCGGCAGCTTCGGCCCCGGAAGCATGCCCGGCGGCGGCGGTGGCAAGATTCAGCTGCCGTAACTGCAAATAGAGCGGCGGGCCGAAGCCCGCCGCCCCCCCGTGCCCGCGGAGGGTTCAGCTCCGAATCTGTTCCCGGGCGGTTTGCGGCGACAGGCCGAACAGTGCATACGTCCCCACCGCGCCGGGATGCGCCTGCGAAGGCAGCCGGTCCGGAAGCCGCGAGTCCGCCGCCAGTGGCATGGACTCGGGTCGGGTGAAGCGCATGAACATCCCCAGGCAGGCCAGCAGGATCCCGGCCGCCAGCGCCACCACCAGCGCCGAATCCACCCCGGCGCCGCTGCCGAGGAGGTGCTCTTCCACCACCATCAGCAGACTCTCCATCACCAGGGCGATGCATACCACGCTCACGAAACGGGTGATCGTGGCGCGCACCAGCGCGTAGAAATCCGCATCGCGCTCCACGGTGGCGAAGCCCTTGCCAAGGCCCGCACCCAGGACAAATACCGCAAGCGCAATCAGCGCCAGGTTGACGGCTCGCACCACGGCCTCGAACAGGTCCCGGTCCCCGGCGTTGGAAACCGCGAATGCAAACTCCATGGCCGCGATGCCGGCGAGACATCCGGTGGCCACCATAAACATCGCCGACAGCAGCCCGCTCATGAGGCGCTTCAGAGTGTGCTCCATGTTCCCTCCACACGATTGAGAATGCGCCCGCGCCACGGATTGGGTTGCGGCGCGGGGGCGCGGGGTCAACCGCCCCGATCCGGGGGAAGTGTGAGCAGGGTCCGTGCCAGCAACATGGAGCGTCATCAAATCAACGACTTGCGCAGTCCGTGACAGGGCGCGCCAAGAATAGACTGTCACCCCTGCCCGACGCCGGAGGCGCCCGTTTCGCTAAGGCCCTGAAAATGCGGACACCGCCCTGTCGTCGCAGGGAGACAGAAATGCTCGGGAATTCCGGACTGAGGAATTCCGTTCAGAGAGCAGTGCGGAAGCCCGCGAAGATATCCGTCCGGTCGGGCTCGAAGAAATTGCGATAACGCGGGTGGTGCATGCGCGGGTCGGTGGCAAACGCCCCGCCCCGCAGCTCGCGGTGGCTGGTGAACCACGGCCTGGAATAGTCCCGGTAAGGGCCGGGCGCGAATCCGGGATAGGGCTCGAAGGGGTCCGCGGTCCACTCCCACACCGAACCGCCCCACTGCAGCCGCGGCGCCGCCACCTCCCGCTCCGCGGCGCGAGGCAGCCTCCTTCCGCTCCAGCGACAGTAGGCCTCCGCCTCCCAGGCGTTGACGTGGATGACGGGCTGCAACGGATCCAGTGGCCGCCAGCGGTCGAACCAGCGGCTCTCCCAGCCCGACGCCGCGCGGCGCCAGCGCCCGGGATGGCGGCGCCCCGCTGCGGCGCGCCAGCGCCCCCCCTCCCCCGGCCAGAACCCGGGGTCGTCATAGCCACCCGCCTCGACGAAGCCCAGGAACTCCCCCGCCGTCACCGGGACGGCATCGATTTCGAAGGCGCCGAGCGGCACGCGCCGCCCTGGCATTTCGTTGTCGAACGCAAATCCCGGCTCCCGCTCCGGCCAACCGATGAGGGCTTCGCCCGCCTCCATCCGCACCGGCGGCGTCGCGGCAAGGCGGGGCAGTTCCGCCCCTGCCGGCGCCGGGTATGCAAGAGCGGCCCGCATCCACGCCAGCGCCTCGCAGTGCATGTCCTCGTGGAACAGGCTGAGCCGGTAGAAGTACAGCGAGGCATCGTCCCCGGCACTCGCCGCCAGCGCCTCCAGGCAGGCGGCAAGCTGGGCGTCCAGCATTGCCAACGCGTCGCCCCGGGACGGAAGCCGCGCGCTCCAGCGCGCGGCGTGGGCGAGGCGCGCCGAGTCCAGCACCGCGTCGGGGCCGGCATGCAGCGGTGGCCGGGCGGCGTAGACCAGCCCGTCTTCACCGAGGCGGTGCGGGCCGCGCAGGATCCAGAACTCGGCGAACCAGGCGACATGCGCGATCTCCCATGCCACCGGGTTCACGCCGCGAGCGGGCGGCATGCGCCACTGCGCGTCGTCCAGATCCCGCACCAGGGCCAGCAGCCGGGCACGGCTCTGGCGCAGCGCGGCCGCCAGCTGCTCGCGGCCATGGCAGCGCGCGGATTGCTTCGGCGTGAATGACGAGGACATGATCTCAGGGCCGCGCGAGGAACATGCCGAACCAGCCGCGCTCGTCGGTCCAGTGGCGGATGCCGCGGTAGCCCGCCGACTGCAGCAGCGCGCGAAAGCTGTCCGGCGTGTACTTGCAGGAGTTCTCGGTATGGATGCGTTCCCCGGCGGCGAAGCGCCGCCCGCCACCCGGCCAGCGGACCTGCAGCGCGCGGCGCGCCTCGAGGTGCATCTCGATGCGGCTCTGGCCGCGGTTGAAGCAGGCCACGTGACGCCAGTCCTCGACGCGGAAATCCGTGCCCGCCAGACGGTTGGCATGGCGCAGGATGTTGAGATTGAAGGCGGCGGTGACCCCCAGCGCGTCGTCGTAGGCCCGTTCGAGGACCTCCGCCTCCTTGATCAGGTCCACGCCGATGAGCAGCGCCCCGCGCTCATCCATCAGCGGCCGCAGCCCGGCGAGAAACTCCCCGGCCTCGGCGGGGGTGAAGTTGCCGATGGAGGAACCGGGATAGAAGAACAGCCGGCGTGTCGCCGCGACCTGCGCCGGCAGCACCAGCCCGCGCGAGAAATCCGTGGCCACGCCGAGAAGCGCCAGTTCGGGGTAGCGCCGTTGCAGGTCCCCCAGCGCGCAGCGCAGGAACTCCACCGAAATGTCCACGGCCACGTACTGCTCCGGGGCCAGGAACTCGAACAGGCGCGCCGCCTTCTCGCAGTTGCCGGCTCCCAGGTCGATCAGCACGGTGCCGGTGTCGGCGCAGGCATCCGCGATGTCGGGCAGATGCTGGGTCAACAGCGCGGCCTCGGTTCGGGTCGGGTAGTACTCCTCCAGGGCCGTGATGGCGGCAAACAGCCGCGAACCCTGCTCGTCATAGAAAAAGCGGGGGGGGATGGCGGGATCCGGCGCGGAAAGTCCGCGCAGGATGTCGTCGGCCGGCGGTCCGGTTTCGGTTGCGTCGGCGCGCAGGATCTGCGGCACCCGGCGCTGAGCGCTGTCTGGCACTTCGCCCCCTCAGGAATCGCGCCGGCGCGCCCCGCGTCGCTTCATGCGTCGCGCCCGCAGCATTGCTTGTATTTCCTGCCGCTGCCGCAGGGACAGGGCTCGTTGCGGCCGGTCCTGTCCGGGTTCCGCCGCGGCAGGGTCCAACCCGAGCGGCGCGCCAGCCAGAACGCGTGGATTCCGGCGGCGCACGACGGCAGCATGTCCACCAGCTGCCGCCGCTTCTCGCGATCGCGCGCCAGGACACCGAAATCCGGATCGTCGCCGCGCGCGGTGAGCGTAAGGATGGGCATGACCAGGTCCGCGGTTTCGTCCTGGCCGGTGAGCGGCTGCCAGGCCCCGGCGCGAAGTTCCATCGCGATAATGTAGCCCAGGCACCAGCGGGCCGCGACGGGCACCGCGTCAGGCTCGTCCTCGGGCTCGTAAAACAGCGGCTCGAAATCCGCCGGGGATTTGAGCAGCGTGGAGCCGATCCCGTTCATGTGCCGAACCATGAGTTCCAGCACGCGCCGCGCCTGGGCTTCATCCGCGAATTCCGGCCCCTGCTCCGGATCACCCTCGACACTCCAGACCCAGGGCATCCATTCACTGGGCAGGATGGTTTCCGGGCCGCTCACGACGGCGGTAAGAAACCCGTCCAGGGTCTCCAGGTCCATGCAGTCCTCGGGGGTGGCTTCCGAGACCAGGAATGCCTCCAGCTCGTCAAGCTCCTTCCCGGAGAGCGGTACCTGGAGTTCGGTGCGGGTCATGCGCCGAAGGGTCGCACGCCGATCAGCAAGGCATGCAGCCAGAACGAGAACGCGGCCCACGCCGCGACCCCAACGGCGACGGCGACGATGTCACGGGAGTAAGGTCCGGGTGCGGGACGCCTTCCCGCCGCCCAGTCCCGGGCGCGCGCCGCCTGGAAATCCAGCGCCGCCCAGGCCAGGAAGGAACCGAACAGCAAAGCGTCGGCCAGGGTGCCGTTGGCGATCAGGTGCGCCACCGCCCAGATCTTCAC
>DASTHR010000235.1:0-3340 GCA_035718105.1 Burkholderiales bacterium | reverse complement strand
GGCCGACCGGTTTTCAGGACGTGCCGACGACGGACCGAATCAGGTTTGCGCCGGTCGGTGTCAGCAACCACGCGAGCCCGCCGCAATTGAGGACAACTGTAGCCCAGAACACGAGCTGAAACGATTTCTTGCTCGACTTGTGACGCAAGACTCTCTGGGCCGCCACCGCGCCCGGCCAGCCTCCGATCAGCCCGACGAAAAGCAGGGTGCTTTCCTGGGTTCGCCACTCATTGTTCCTGGCAGCCGACTTGTCGAGCGCGTACGCAATGAACGCGATGGCGCTCGCCGCAAGGTACAGTCCGAGCACCGCAAGCGGCAGCCTGCCCAGGACAACTGTGCCCGCAACGAAGAGAAGGCACGCTCCGGCAAGCCACAAGGGCGTGTTGCCGTGGATTCGTGGCCCGGCCGGCGATTGGGTATCGCCGACAAACGCCACACCCTCGGCCTTGGGTCGCCCCCTATCGTCTTGACTGAGTTCGTAGGTGACCAGTTCATTTCCGTCCGGGCGTCGCTGGCGGGTCTTGAACGCGCTGATGTGCAGGAACACCCGCGATCCGCCGCCGTTCGGGGTGATGAAACCGTATCCCCGGTCGTCGTTCCAGTCCGTTATCCGCCCCTGGTATCGCATTCAGCTCCGCATCCTGTTTCGTTCACTTCATCTTTGAAGGCAGCCTGAAGCTGCGGCCGGCGACCATGAACTCGCCCTTTCCGCGATGGTGGATGGTGCGGGTATTCCTCGCCGCACGATCGAGCCAGGCCTGCACCACTTCGAGCACGAAGAAGCAGTACCGGGAGACCATCCGGGTGTCCACCACCCGGCACTCCAGGTTGGCGAAGCACTCCGCGATCAGCGGCGGCTTCACCCGCGCCGCCGGCAGAGCCGTGAGGCCGAACGCCTCGAACTTGTCCGTGTCCGCGCCGGAGGCATTGCCGCAGGCCACCACCTTTTGCGCCAGGTTCGACTCCGGAATGTTGATGACGCATTCCCGGCTCGCCTTCAGCGCGCTGAAGCTGTGATTGCGGTCGCTCACCACGCAGCCCACCAGCGGAGGCTCGAACTCCATCGGGGTGTACCACGATAGGGTCATGATGTTCGCCCGCCCCTTGCGGGCGGTGGTGAGCAGAACCACCGGCCCCGGCTCCAGCAGCCCGTAGACCTTAGACAGGGGAAACATCCTTCTCGCCATCCCGCCACCTCCGCATAGTAGGCGGCCATTATGCGCTCCCCGATTTGTCCGTGGCCCCGCCCAGAGTCAACCCCCGCTCCGGCTTCCGTCAAAGCAGCGGCTTGAGGGGCAGGAGCTGGTAGAGCCGCGCCTTCCCGCGCTTCTCGAGCGGAACCTGCTGGTCCGGGTCGTCGCGCGCGGCGTCCCAGCTGTTGGCCGGCGCCATGTCGGTCTCGATCGCCGCCTCCACCGCCCGCGCCAGCCCCTCGTCGTGGATGATCACCCCCACCTCGGTGTTTAGGTTCTCGGAGCGGGGATCGAAATTGAAGGTCCCGATGTAAACGGTCTTCGAGTCCACCACCAGGGTCTTGGCGTGCAGAGAGAACACCGGCGCCTTGCGCGGCAGCGCCACGGCGTCCTGCATCAGGGCGCGCTGCACCTCCGGCGCCGGCTTGTACTCGAAGACTTGCAGCCCCATTTCCAGCAGCCGCTCGCGCTGGTTGCGGTAGCCGCTGAAGGCCATCAGGTTGTCGGTGGAGGCCAGGGAGTTGGTGCTGATGCGCACCTTCACGCCCCGGGCCGTGACCTGGCGGAACAGCTCCAGGGCGCGATCCGACAGCACCAGGTAGGGCGACTGGATCACGACGCGCGACTGCGCCCCCTGCACCAGCCGCGCCAGCGCCGAGCCGGTCTGCCCGCCCCCGGACAGCGCGATGCGGTCGTCGTTCTTCCCCGGGCGGTCGCTGATGAACTCCACCCGGGTCCAGGCCATCTGCCGCGCCAGCCGCGGGAATGAGGTGGGGGTGGCGGCGATGGCGGCCCGCACCTCGGGCGCGAAATTCTCCGGCGACTTCGCGTACGCGTGCAGCTCGCGGTAGACCTGCCCGACTTCCTCGTCGCGCACGCGCACGCTCTTCTGCATCAGTCCCCAGCCGTCGTAGAGCTCCTCCACCCGCACGCTCAGCTCGCTGGCCCAGAAGGCCTCGAAGCTCGTCCTCATGGCCTTCACCGCATCGCCCAGGATCAGCGCGTCGCGGTCCCGGAAGTTGTACTCGTGGTTGTAGTCGAAGTATTCGGCGGCCATGTTGCGCCCGCCGGTGATGGCCACCTTGCCGTCCACGATCAGCGTCTTGTCGTGCATGCGCTGGTTGACGCCGCGGAAATTGGTGAGCACGTTGAGCAGGCGCTTCTGCAGCGGCACCCCCACCGAGGACTGCGGGTTGTAGATGCGGATGTCTATGTTGGGGTGCAGGGCCAGGGCCAGCAGCGACTTGTCCGGGGCGTCGATCAGCAGGTCGTCCACGATCACCCGCACCTTCACCCCCCGCTCCGCCGCGCGCAGCAGCGCCTCGGCGGCCAGGATGCCGATGTTGTCCGTGCTCCAAATGAAGTACTGCACCTCGATGGACTGCGTGGCGTGATCCGCCAGCCAGGCCCGCGCCAGCAGCGCCTCGGCGCCCGTGTCCAGCACGTAGACCCCGGTCTTGCCGGCGTTGGCGGCGATCTCCCGGTCCACGATGTCCATGGGCGATTCCGTGGTCGCCAGCGCCCCCGGCGCCCAGGCGACCAGCAGGCCGAGCCAGGCGGTGATGACCCAGGCGGCGATCCTCACCGGCATCCTGGCCTCAGGCTTTCGTGCCGCCGGCTCGACTCGATATGCCCGGGGCGGCCGGTCCGGCGCTGTGTTTGTGGTCGTGCCATCTGGAGTCACCGGCAGCAGGCAGGCTGCCGCCGCAGCTATTGGGCGCCTTCCTTCACCGAAAGTTTCTGGCCGACCGCTCCCGCGTAGAACACCACGATGCGCGCCGGCACGGCGCCCACGTTGCGGCCGTTGTGCAGGGTGTTGGTCACCTCCGCCAGCGCTTCGCCCGCCCGGATGCGCCGCGATTCCCCGCTCTCCAGCCGCACCTCCAGCTCGCCCTCCAGCAGCATCCCGAACGACGGCACGGGATGGAGATGCCAGCCGGTCTCCCCGCCCGGCGCGATCTCCACCACCATGCCCGTGATCTCCGCCCTGCCCTCCGGATACACGATGGGCTTGCCGTCCCAGCTGGTCTCCGTCCTGAGGAGGGTCGTGACCGTCACCGCCGCGGCGGGCTCCAGCGCCTGCGCGGAATGGGTCCACGCGAGGGCCAGGACAGCGGACAGCAGGATACGCGTGGTCTTCATGATCG
>DASTHR010000234.1:0-5342 GCA_035718105.1 Burkholderiales bacterium | reverse complement strand
CATGCCCATTGCCTACCGCAAGGTGGGCGCGTTCCGGCTCTCCACCACCTACGACCGCTACATGGGCGATTCCCTGCTGTCGGTGACGCCCTATTTCCGGGACAACAGCATGGACCTGCTGGCCTCCTTCCGGCTGAGCTTCGATCCGACCCTGGCGGAGACCGAGAACCAGTCCTATGGCGTGATGCTGAAGTGGCGCAGCGACTTCGCGCCCCTGCGCGCGCGCCTCATCGCCGGCCTGGACCTGGACTACAGTCCGGGCAGCCGCGACGAGACGCGGCTCAACGTCGTGACCCAGGGTGCCGGCGCCTCGCGCCGCTTCCTCGCCTACAGCTTCGGGCCCCAGGTCTACGACTACGACGTCAGCTTCAGCGGTGTTTCGCCCTACCTGCACGGCGAGATTTCCCCCACCGACCGGCTGCGGGTCACCGCGGGTCTGCGCTACGACCACCTGAGCTACGATTTCGACAACAACTTCCTCCCGGTCGCGGTCGCCGCCGCCGGACGCTTCTACGGCCAGGCGCCCGACACCAGGGTGGACTTCGACCGCGCCAGCCCCAAGATCGGCGCCACCTACGCGCTCAACCCGGATACCCATTTGCGCGCCTCCTTCAACACCGGTTTCCGGGCGCCGTCCGAGGGCCAGTTGTTCCGGCCCTCCAACGCCACCAGCGCCCCCGCGGCCCAGCTCTCGGCCCTCAGCGCCCTGGGCCTGGAGGCGATCAAGGCGGAGCAGTGGGAAGCGGGCGTGCGCGGCGCCGTGGCGGGGCTATCCTACGACCTGGCCGTCTATAACCTGGAACTGCGCGACGACATCGTGAGCTACCGCGACCCCGCGACCAACGCCACCACCGTGGTGAACGCCGGAGAGACCCGCCACCGCGGCGTCGAGGTGGGGCTGGGCACGCCCCTGGGCCGGGACTTCCGGTTCGATGTCGCCTATTCCTATTCGAAGCAGACCTACACCGACTGGGTTGTGCCCGGAGTGGGCAACTTCAGCGGCAAGTACATCGAGTCCGCCCCCAATGTGCTGGTCAACGCGCGGCTGTCCTGGACTCCGGTCGCCGCGGCCCTGCTGCAGCTGGAATGGGTGCGCGTGGGTTCCTACTGGCTGGACCAGGCCAACACCCTCAAATACGAGGGCTACGACCTGCTCAACCTGCGGGGCAACTACGCCCTCACCCCTAAGCTGGGCGTGTTCGCCACCGTCCAGAACCTGCTGGACGAGCGCTATGCCGACAGCGCCTCGATCTCCTCGGGTACGCCCGTGTACTCCCCGAGTCTGCCGCTCACCCTGTATGCCGGGCTGGAGGCGAAGTGGTGAGGGGCCAGCCCTGGCTGGCGATCCTGGCGCTGCTGGGCGCGGCCGCGGCCTTCGCCCAGCATTCCCCGGGCGGACATCGCCCCGCATCGGGCAGCGCGCCGCGGGTTGAACTCGGCGCCTCCGCGGCCCTCGATTCCTCGGGCGCGCTGTGGGCCGTCAACAAGGAGGGCGGGCGCGTGGTGGCCCGCCAGTCCAAGGACCTTGGGCGCACTTGGTCACCGCCCCGGCCGGTGAGCCCCGAGGGAGAGCCCGTCGCCGCCGACGGCGAGGCGCGGCCCAAGATCGCGGCCGGCCGGGGCGGCGAGTTGTACGTGAGCTGGACCCGCCCGCTCTCGAAGCCCTACACCGGGGAGATCCGCTTCTCCCGCTCGCTGGACGGCGGGACCACCTTTTCCGCGCCGATCACCGTGCACGCCGACCGGCAGGAGATCACGCACCGCTTCGACGCGCTCGCCGTGGGCCGCGACGGCCGGGTGCTGGTGGCCTGGGTGGACAAGCGCGACTTGGAGGCCGCGAAGGCGGCGCAGGCCGAGTACCGCGGCGCGGCGATCTACTACGCCGTCTCCGACGACAGGGGCGCGAGCTTCGCTGGCGACAACCGGCTCGCCGACCACAGTTGCGAGTGCTGCCGCATCGCCCTGCAGGCCGAGGCGGACGGGGGCTTCCTCGTCCTGTGGCGGCATGTGTTCGCGCCCGACATCCGGGACCACGCCCTGGCGCGGGTGGACGCCCGGGGCCGGGCCGGGACCCTGCGGCGCGCGACGTTCGACGACTGGCACCTGGATGCCTGCCCGCATCACGGTCCCGCCCTGGCCGCCGACGGCGGCGGGCGGCTGCACGCGGTCTGGTTCACCCAGGCGCCGGGCCGGGAGGGTGTCCATTACGGCCGCCTGGTGGAGGGGGGCATCGAGGGCCGGCGGCGGCTCGGCGGTGACGCCGCCGCCCATGCGGACATCGCGGCGCAGGGCGAGCGCGTGGCGATCGCCTGGAAGGAATTCGACGGCGAGCGCACACGGCTGCGCGGCCTGCTGTCCCGGGACGGTGGCGAGAGCTGGAGCGAGGTGGATCTCGCCGCCACCGCGGGTCCCTCCGACCAGCCCCGGCTGCTGGCGCGGGACGGACGTTTCCTGGTGTTCTGGAACACCGGGGAGCAACCCCTCTGGGTGTTGCCATTGCCATGATGGCGCGCCGCTGGGTCCTCTGGCTGGCCGTTCTGCTGTTGCTTGCCGCCGGCGGCGCCCCCGCCGCCGGGATGCGGCCCTTCGATTCCGGCAGCATGGCGGCCATCCGCGCCGCCCATGCCGGCAGGCCCTTCGTGCTCGCCTTCTGGTCGGTGCACTGCGAGCCCTGTCGCGAAGAGATGGCGCACTGGGGGGCGTGGAGCCGGGGGCACCCCGGGGTGCGTTTCGTGCTGGTGACCACCGACGAGGCGGTGGACCGGGAACTGGCCGTGTCCTTCCTGGCGCGGCAGGACCTGGGCCGGGTCGAGTCCTGGGCCTTCGCCGACCCTTATGTCGAGCGCCTGCGCTGGTCGGTGGATCCCAAATGGCGCGGCGAGCTGCCGCGCGCCTACTTCTTCGACGCCGGCCACCGCGCCGAGGCGCGCAGCGGCCGGCTCGATCCGCGCTGGGTCGAGGCCTGGCTCGCCCGGCAGGGCGCGGCGCGCTGACTCGGGCGACGTCGCTGGCGCGCGGCGAGGGGTTGTCCACGCCGCGGTCGCGGCGCGCAACTCCGGCATCACGCGAACGGCATTGGTCAGCGAGCCTTCGCCGCAGTGACCCCGGCGCGGCCGGGGCTTTGACCGATTGCGCGCTACTCCCTTCAGCTCCCCGAAACAGGCTGGCGGGGCCGCGACAATGCGCACGGATGTTGCGCATCCGAGACAGAAACTTCCGGCGGGTCCGATGGTCAAGCTGTAACAAAACCGGGCAACAATCGCTGTCCGACAAGACCGAACAAGACCTTACCGAGGAGAGCATCATGGATTCGACCTACGACGGTATTTTTGTCGCCCGCGGCGCTCCCGAGGACATCCGGGCACTTAAGCACGACGCCGCCCTCGCCGCGGAGCTTGAACCCGAGGCGGGCAAGGAGGCGGTGATTGGCGATCACCTGGTGCTGGTTTTCCGCCGCCGCTACTGGGGCCGGCCGGCGCTGGAGGCGCTGGCACGGCAGGTTGCCGGCGCGCACCGGCGCATAGAGATCGCGGTCGCCCTGTGGCAGCCCAACGGCATGGGCGTGGGCGTCGGCTTCCGGCGCGGGGTGGAGTGGCACCGCCTGGATTCGGGGAATCCGGGGGCGGGTCTCCCGCTCCGCAAACGCGCCCTGAGCGGCCTGCGCAAGAGCGCGCTGGCGCGGCTCGCCGCGCGCCGGGCCCAGTGGTTTGTCAGCCTGCTGTCCCTGGGCAAGCTGGCCTGGGTGATGGCGCCGGCATAGCCGCCGGGCTTCACGCCAGGCGTCGCAGCAGGTAGAGCAACGGCGACAGCACCAGCAGCCAGAGGAAGAAGGCGAGCAGCGCCAGCGAGAGCATCATCTGCGCGGGGTTCTCCCGCAGCCGTGCCAGCAGCCAGCGGACGCCGGAGGCGCGGTGCTCCTCCCGCCATTCCCGCTCCCACTGTTCCCGGGCGCGGGCGGCGAAGGCCGCGGCCTCCTGGCGCAGCACTGAGCGCGCCGGGTCCAGATCCTCGTCCTGCACCCACAAGGCGCCGGGACTGAACAGAGTCGGCGGCGTCTCCGATACCCCGATGCCGCGCTCGCGCAGCAGCGCGCGCAGTTCCTCCAGCTGACTGTCTTCCAGATGCGAGAGGGCGACCAGCCGCTTCATCGCGCGCGGGGCGCTACCAGCTGGTGAGCAGGGGTTTGAAGCCCAGGGTCTGGGCGATGCGATCGGCGGCCTTGCGGGCGTCGGACTGCGAGGGGTAGGGGCCTGCATGCACCCGGTACAGGCCGTCCTTCTGCCGCACGCTCATGCGGTCGGAGAGCCATGCCAGTTGCGCCTTGAGGTGGCCGAGGAAGTTGTCGGCGTTGTCCCGGGCCCCGAAGGCGCCGAGCTGGAGGTAGACCCCGGCGGGCTCCGGCACCGGCGAGAGCGCCGCGGTGACATCGGGCCGCTCGGCGGCGGACGCTACCGTCGCCGGCGCGGCGGTTCTGCTGCCGGCGGTATCGGCGGCGGGCGCTGGCGGCTGCAGTTCCTTCGCTGCCTGAGGCGCCGGCGGCGGCGGCGGGGCGGCGACCTGCGTCGGCGGCTCGGCGCCGGGAATGATGGTTTCCACCTCCACCAGCTGGCTGCCACCGCCGAGGATGTCGAGCTTGCAGGCCGCAGTGAAGGAAAGGTCGATCACCCGGTCGGCCTTGAACGGGCCGCGGTCGTTCACCCGAAGCACCACCGAGCGCCCGTTACGGACATTGGTGACCCGCACATAGCTGGGGATGGGCAGGGTCGGGTGCGCCGCGGTCATGCCGTACATGTCGTAGACCTCGCCCGACGCAGTCTTCTGCCCGTGGTAGCGGCGGCCGTACCACGAAGCGACGCCGCGCTCGCGGTAGGGCTCGAGCCGGGTCATGGGAACGTAGGTTTTTCCCAGGGCCTCGTAGGGCTTCATGTTGGCGGCGCGGACCGGCTCGGCACGGGGCACCGCGTCCGGCACCAGGTCGAGGTTGGGCGGCGCCGATTCGTGGGGGCCGTCGTCCAGGTAGTAGGCCCCGCCGCGCTTCTGTTTCACCTCCGGGACGACGCAGGATAGGGGTTTCTGCCCCGTCGCATCCGCCGCGGGCCGCTCCGCCGGCTTCGGCTCCGCCGGCGGCGGCTTCGGCGCGCTGCCACAGGCGGCAATCATCGCCACCGTGAACAGCGCGGCGGCGCGACCCGCGATCCGCGATCCGCGATCCGCCGTCATGTCTGCACCAGCTTGCGATGTGTCTGCACGCTCATGAGGATACCCAAGCCCAGCAGGATCGTCACCATGGAAGTGCCGCCGTAGCTCACGAGCGGCAGCGGCACCCCCACCACCGGCAGGAT
>DASTHR010000233.1:0-3949 GCA_035718105.1 Burkholderiales bacterium | reverse complement strand
ATGTCGGAGTCGTCATAACCGATGCGCTTGACGGTGTCCCGCGCGATTTCCATGTAATTGATGTGCGCGGAGGTCGTGATCTCGCCGGAGATCACGACCAGGCCCGTGGATACGAGCGTCTCGCAGGCTACTCGGGCGGTGTGGTCCTGGGCTAAAATGGCGTCCAGAACCGAGTCGGAAATCTGGTCCGCGACTTTGTCCGGATGGCCTTCCGAGACGGACTCGGAGGAAAAAAGAAACTCGTTCATAGTCAAGTGCTTCCGGGTTGATCGAACCGCGCAGTTTAACAGATTCGCCGATACCGCCCAAGTTGCCCGTCAATCACCAGCGCGCCGCGATATTGCGCCTCCATCCAGAACCCGCACCGTGTCCAGCGCGGCCGTGAGCAGCAGGCGGCTGCGCGCCGCCGTGGTCGGTGTGGGATACCTGGGGCGGTTCCATGCCCAGAAGTACGCCGCGCTCCCGGACGTTGAGCTCGCTGGCGTGGTGGACGCGAGCCGGGAACGCGCCGAGCAGGTGGCCGCCGAGTGCGGCACCCGCGCCTTCAACGATCCGCGCGACGTCCTTGTCAACGTGGACGTGGTGTCCATCGTGGTGCCCACCGAGCGGCATTTCGAGGTGGCAAGGACCTGCCTCGAGGCCGGGGCGCACATCCTGCTGGAAAAGCCGGTGACCCAGACCGTGGCCGAGGCCGAGACGCTGATCCGCCTGGCGCGGGAGCGGGGCCGGGTGTTCCAGGTGGGCCACCTGGAGCGCTTCAACCCCGCGATGCTGGCTGCGCAGCCGCTGCTCGCCGAACCGCTGTTCGTCGAGTCCCACCGCCTGGCGCCGTTCAAGCCCCGGGGCACCGACGTGGACGTGGTGCTGGACCTCATGATCCACGACATCGACATCATCCTCAGCATGGTTCACAGCGACATCGCGGACATCCGCTCCACCGGCTTTCCGGTGCTCACCGACGAGGTGGACATCGCCCACGCCCGCATCGAGTTCGCGAACGGCTGCGTTGCCAACGTCACCGCCAGCCGGGTGAGCCAGATGGCGATGCGCAAGGTCCGGGTCTTCCAGCACGACAGTTACCTGTCCATCGATTACCACACCCGCAAGGTGGCGGTGGTGCGCCGGGTGGGCATGGACGCGGGACAGCCGCGGCTGGAGATGGAGGAGCGGGAGTTTCCCCAGGCCGACGCGCTGCTGGAGGAAGTGCGCGCGTTCCTGGATTCCGTTCGCCGGGGCGCCGAGCCGGCGGTGAGCGGGGAGGACGGACGGCGCGCGCTGGAAGTGGCGTTGCGCATCAACCAGGGCATGCGCGCGCCCGGGGCGAACAAAGGAGAGAAGAAATGACGATACCGATGGTGGACCTGAAGGCCCAGTACGCGGCGCTGAAAGCGGAGATCGACCGCGAGGTGGCGGCGGTGCTGGCCTCCGGACACTTCATCCTCGGACCCAACGTCCAGGCGCTGGAGCTGGAGGCCGCAGCCTACTGCGGGGTGAAGCACGCCATCACCTGCGCCTCGGGCACCGACGCGCTGCACCTCGCGATCCGGGCCTGCGGCATCGGTCCCGGCGACGAGGTGATAACCACACCTTTTACCTTCATCGCCACGGCGGAAGCCATCTCCTATACCGGTGCGCGGCCGGTGTTCGTGGATATCGATCCCCGGACGTTCAACATCGACCCGGAACAGGTGGCGCGGGCGGTGACGCCCCGCACCCGGGCGGTGCTGCCGGTGCACCTCTATGGCCAGCCCGCGGACCTGGCGCCCATCGCCGCAACCTGCCGCCGCCATGGCCTGCGGCTGATCGAGGACTGCGCCCAGTCCTTCGGCGCCGACTACGGCGGCCGCAGGTCCGGCGCCTACGGCGACCTCGGCTGCTTCTCCTTCTACCCCAGCAAGAACCTGGGCGCCTACGGCGACGGCGGCATGGTGGTGACGGACGACGACGACCTGGCGAAGGCGGTGCGCATCTACCGCGACCATGGCCGCACCGCCACCTACCAGCACGCGCTGGTGGGTTACAACAGCCGGCTGGACGAGATCCAGGCCGCGATCCTGCGCATCAAACTGCGCCGCATCGACGAGTACAACCGGCTGCGCCGGCGCAACGCGCATCTCTACAACGATCGCTTGCAGGGCACTGCCATCGTGCCTCCGCACGAGGACGGAAGGGGGCTGCACGTGTATCACCAGTACACGGTGCGCAGCGCGCGGCGCGACGCCGTGCAGAAGGCGCTGGGGGTCGCGCACATCGCCTCGGCCGTGTACTACCCGGTGCCGCTGCACCGGCAGGAGGCCTATCTTGCCGACAACGCGGGGGTGACGCTGCCCCATGCCGAGGCCGCTGCCGCGCAGGTGCTCTCCCTCCCCATGCATCCCGAACTGACCGAGGCCCAGGTGGAGCGAATCACCCAGGTCGCGCTCGCGGCCTGAGGCCCCAATCGCGGGATGACCCGGTTCGGGATCCTCATTCTCTGGCTGTTGCACTTCCTGCCGCTGTCGGTGCTGGCTCGAATCGGCATGGGCGCGGGGCTCCTGTTCATGGCGCTGGTGAAGAGGCGGAGGGAAATCGCCGGCACCAATCTGCGGCTGTGCTTTCCGCAGTTGGATGAAGCCCACCGGAACCGGTTGTTGCGGGGGCATTTCAAGGCGGTGGGACGGGGCATTCTGGAGCACGGCCTGATGTTGTGGGCCTCACGGGAGAGGCTGGCACGCATCGTGCGTTTCGATGGCCTGGAGCACTGGGAGGCGGTGCGCGGCCGGCCGGTGATCCTCCTGGTGCCGCACTTTGCCGCGTTTTTCATGGGACCGATCCGTTTTTCCGCCGAGCATGAAGTGGTTTCCATGTACAGCCGGCAGAAGAACCGCGCGGTGGACGAACTGCTGCTGGAGGGCCGGACCCGTTTCGGGAAGGCCCGGCTCTGGTGCCGGGAGGACGGCCTGCGCCCGCTGGTCAAGGCCCTGCGGGAGGGATTTACTTTTGTTTACCTGCCGGACCAGGACCTGGGGGCCCGCGATTCGATATTCGTGCCTTTTTTCGGCGTGAAGGCCGCGACGGTCACGGCCCTGCCACGGCTGGCGAAGCTGGGCAACGCGGTGGTGCTGCCCCTGGTCACGCGCCAGCTTGCCGGCGGCGAGGGCTACGAGGCGCGCTATTATCCCGCGTGGGAGAACTTTCCCTCCGATGACCTGGAGGCGGACGTGCGCCGCATGAATGCCTTCATCGAGGAGCGGGTGCTGGAGATGCCGGAACAGTACTGGTGGCTGCACCGGCGCTTCAAGACCCGCCCGCCCGGCGAGCCGAAGATTTACTGAGGTGGTGACGACCGAAGCCGAAATCCGGCCGCTGGCGCCCCAGGAGGCGGAGGCCCTGGCGGATCTGGCCCGGGCGATCTGGCTCGCCCACTACCCGGCCATTATTTCCCTCGAGCAGATAGAATACATGCTCGCCCAGCGCTACCGGCCCGGGGTGATCCGGTCCGAACTGGCGGGCGGGGAGGTTTTCTGGGACACGTTGTGGGTGGACGGCGCCATGGCCGGATTCAGCAGCTACTTTCGCGCCGGGACTACCGGCGAGATGAAGCTCGACAAGCTTTATGTGCGGCCGGACCTGCAGCGACGCGGTCACGGCGGGCGGCTGATCGCCCGCGCCGCGCGGGTGGCGCGGGAAGGCGGCTGTACCCGGCTGGTGCTGGCGGTGAACAAGCGCAATGCCGGCGCCATCGCGGCCTACCGCAAGCACGGATTCGCGGTGGTGGATTCGGTGGTGAAGGACATCGGCGGCGGATTCGCCATGGACGATTACATCATGGCGCTGGACCTGTGAGCTTCGAGAACCCGAACCCGCAAAGGCTTTGCGACATGCTCAGGAACGAGGTGCGGACCATTGCGGTCGTGGGACTCTCCCCCCGTGCCCACCGTCCCAGCCATCACATCGCGGCCGGCCTGCA
>DASTHR010000232.1:0-2374 GCA_035718105.1 Burkholderiales bacterium | reverse complement strand
CCCCTCGCGCCCCTGGCGCCGGCCCTGTGCAACGCCATCTTCGCGGCCACGGGCAAGCGCATCCGCTCCCTGCCGCTGAAGAACCACGACCTGCGGAAGGCATGACGAGGTCGGCACGGCGCGATTTCCTCGCCTGCCTGGGCGCGCTGGGCGCGGCGGTCCTCGCCGGCCGAGCCCGCGCCGTCGAGCCGCCACTCGCGGAGCTGGAGGCGGTCACCCGTGGCGCCCAGGTCCGGGCGGGCCGGGTGACACTGGAAATTCCGCGCCTCGCGGAGGCCGCCAGCTCCATTCCCTGCAAGGTGAGCGTGGAGAGCCCCATGAGTGCCGGGGAACATGTGCGCGCCATCCACCTGTTCGCGCCGAAGAACCCGCGCCCGGCCGTGGCGAGTTTCCACCTCGGCCCGCGCTGCGGCCGCGGCGAGGTGGCCACCCGCATCCGGCTCTCCGGCACCCAGAGGGTGCTGGCGGTGGCGGAACTCTCCGACGGCAGCTTCTGGTCCGCCGAGCAGGAGGTGGCGGTCACCATCTCCGCCTGCTACGACGGAAGCTGAAGAAATGATTCACCACCAAGACACGAAGGCACCAAGGTTCAGGAGCGGAGCATCGCACGTTTGCGGCCTCTGGAGCCGCCGAGTGGTCAAGCAGTGCACGGAACTTCGTCTGCCCTTTCGTGCAATTTCCTGGTGTCTTGGTGCCTTGGTGGTTCAATCCGCGGAAGGCCAGGCCCGGAAATGAAGGCGCGGCTCGAAGTCCCGGCCCGGGCCCGCCGCGGCGACGCGGTCCCGGTGCGCATCATGATCAGGCACCCCATGGAGACCGGCTTCCGCCGGGACGACGCGGGGCGCGTGGTGCCGAAGAACGTGGTGAGCCGCTTCGCCTGCCGCTACAACGGCGAGGAGGTGTTCCGCGCCGAGCTGGGCTCCGGCATCTCGGTCAATCCCCTGCTGCAGTTCTACGTCCTCGCCCTGGAGAGTGGCGAGATCGAGTGCGCCTGGAGCGACGACGCCGGGGAGCAGGGCCTGGCCCGGGCGCCGATCACGGTCTCCGCCTGAGCGGCGCCGCGCCCGCGCGGGTATAATGCGCGCTTTTCCGCGCCCGCCGGAACCCGGCCGGCCCAGCGTTGTTCCAGCCATGACCGCCTCTCCCTTTCCCGCCGACCTGCTGCGCGACGTGGCGCGCCGGCGCACCTTCGCCATCATCTCCCACCCCGACGCGGGCAAGACCACGCTGACCGAGAAGCTGCTGCTGTTCGGCGGCGCGATCCAGATGGCGGGCACGGTGAAGGCGCGCAAGAGCGGGCGCCACGCCACCTCCGACTGGATGGAGGTGGAGAAGCAGCGGGGCATCTCGGTCACCAGCTCGGTGATGCAGTTCGAGTACGGCGGCCACACCATCAACCTGCTGGACACACCGGGCCACGAGGACTTCTCCGAGGACACCTACCGGGTGCTCACGGCGGTGGACGCCGCGGTGATGGTGATCGACGCCGCCAAGGGCGTGGAGGCCCAGACCATCAAGCTGCTGGAGGTGTGCCGGCTGCGCAGCACCCCCATCATCACCTTCGTCAACAAGCTGGACCGGGAGGTGCGCCCGCCGCTCGCGCTGCTGGAGGAGATCGAGTCGGTGCTGAAGATGGACTGCGCCCCCATCTCCTGGCCCATCGGCATGGGGAAGCGGTTCCGCGGCGTCTACCACCTGCTGCACGAGCGCGTGCTGCGCTTCGCCGCCGGGGAGGAGCGGGTAAGCGACGAGGTGGAGCTGGTGGAGGGCATCGCCAACCCCCGGCTCGACGCCCTGTTCCCCGCCGAGGTGGCGGAGCTGCGCCACGACGTGGAGCTGATCCGCGCGGCGAGCCATCCCTTCGACATCACGGCCTTCCTCGCCGGAACCCAGACCCCGGTGTTCTTCGGCTCCGGCATCAACAACTTCGGGGTGCGGGAGGTGCTGCAGGCGCTGGTGGACTGGGCGCCGCCGCCCCAGGCGCGGGACGCCGGGTCGCGGCCGGTGCAGCCGGCGGAAGCCCCGTTCAGCGGCTTTGTGTTCAAGATCCAGGCCAACATGGATCCCAAGCACCGGGACCGCATCGCCTTCTTCCGGGTCTGCTCCGGGCGCTACCAGCCGGGGATGAAGGTGCGCCACCTGCGCCTCGCGCGCGAGATGAAGCTCGCCAACGCGCTCACCTTCATGGCCAACGAGCGGGTGCGCATGGAGGACGCGGTGGCCGGGGACATCATCGGCATCCACAACCACGGCCAGCTCCAGATCGGCGACACCCTGACCGAGGGCGAGGAGCTGGGGTTCAAGGGCATCCCGTACTTCGCGCCGGAGGAATTCCGCGCCGCGCGCCCCCGCGATCCCCTCAAGTCCAAGCCGC
>DASTHR010000231.1:0-5190 GCA_035718105.1 Burkholderiales bacterium | reverse complement strand
TTCCGCATGGTGGAATCAGCGCCGGCGCCGGGTTCCTCACGGTTTGCCGCTGGGCGGCTGCCGGCACCGGGCTCAGTCGTTGCGTCTGGGGCGGATTCGCCGGGAGGGGGCGAGATGACCAGCGTTTCCCCGACCCTGAGGCGCACGCGCCGGTCCTTTTCCGGCACCGGGACTTCGACGGCAGCGGGGCCGCCCTTCGCGGAAGGGACCACGGAACCCGGCGAGACGGTCCGCGGCACACCGTTGATCCAGACCGTCGCCGGGCCGCCGCTGCGCTGGACAATGCCGTCCACGCTTACCCGCTCGCTGGGTGTCCCGGGTGTGGACGCGGCCGCGGGGGCGAGGCGCAGAGACTCCAGGGTCGTGCGCTGCTCCGGGGTGAAGAACAGGCGCCCCAGGGGTTCCGCCGCGGAAACCACCGCCGGAATCAGCGCGAGGCAGGCGGCGGCTATCCAGGCGGAGATCCGAAATGGGGGGAAGGGGCGCCCGGTTGTCCGCATGAATGTGGACCCACAGGGTCGCGACAGGTTATCGAAGCTACATTCGGCCATGGAGTCAGCCCTTGCCCTTTTCCAGCAGAGTGACCCAGGTCACGGCGCAATTCGCCTTGATCTGGGGGGCGTAGCGCAACTCGCGCCCGGCGCCGATGCGCTCCAGGGTGCAGCGCTCGATCAGGGTGATGCCCGCGCTTGCCTTCCGCAGTTCCTCGAGGAAGTCCAGGATCTGGCCCTCGTGCAGGGCGGTGAGTTCCAGCGTCATGGCGCTGGCGTTGATGTCGAATCCGGTCCGCGCGCCCGCCGCCGCCGGTGCGTCCAGGGGCTTCTGCGCCTCCATGTTGTACTTCACGGTAAACATGCCGTGCTTCCTGACCAGGGTTTCCACCGTTTCGACCCAGTCGAGCCGGCGCTCCGCCCCGATGATGCCGCGTTGCGCCAGCTCCTGGTATTGCGGGTACACGGCGGCCAGTTCCTGCTTCTCGCTGGTGACGGAGCGCATCCGGTTGCGGGCCTCGCTGGCCTGGGATTCCGCGGTCCTGGTCGCAGCCCGGTGGGAAAGGGCGAACTGCTGGCTGGCGTAGATGCCGCCGCCGCCGGCCGCGCCCGCCAGCGCCAGCAGCAGCAGCGGCCAGCGCAGGCGTTTGATGTCCGCTGCCGTGAGCTTCATGCCTTGCGCCTCCAGACGATCCTGAGGGAGAACAGCGCGCGGCGTGACGCCTGCTCGTCGGCACCCCCCGCCAGCGTGGCCTCGGGGCGCAGGTCCAGCGGCAGCTTCAGGGCGCTCGTTTCCAGGCCCTTCCGGGCCAGGGCCGCGCGCAGGCGTTCCACCAGGTCGAGGGCGCCGCGGTAATCGCCGTTGAAGGGCCAGATTTCGCCGTTGAGGATCATGACCTGGGCGGGCAGTGCGTCCTCCGCCACCGGGGGCTGGGCGGCATCCGGGGGCGGCGCGCCGGTCGGTCCGGCGGCGCTGCTCGCCGCGCCGACGGTCTCGGGCTTGAACGACGTCTCCCAGGAAAGGCTGCCCACCTGCACCGAGGGGAAGGCGTCCAGCACCGCGCTCAGCCTGCCCAGCAATTCCCCGGGAGGCGGCGAGTAAGCGGCCAGTCGCTGTGCCGCGGCGACTCCGAGCTTGATGTTGGTGGTGGATACCCTGGTCTTCGGAAAGTCCGCGGTGAGGCGCCGGTGGGCGTCCTCTATGCTGCGGGTCTCGGCGGTGAGTTCCGCGGCTCGAGACTTGAGGCGGAAACCGTCCCATACCTGATACAGGCTCCAGGCTCCCGTTGCCACCATGACCGCCGCAGCCAGCGCCAGCAATCCCCGCCGCAATCGCCAGAGCGAGAAATAGTGAATGTGCTCCGCGCTGCCGTACTGGTTGGGGGGCGGCTTCCTGGCCAGCGCGTGCAGCAGCAGCGGCGTGGCGTCCGAGCCCTTGAGTTCCCCACGGTACCCGAGACGGTTCGCCAGTTCGCGCAGGTCGAGGAACACGTGACGCAGCGCCGGGTCGGTGCGCAGCCGGGCCCGCAGTTCCTCCCGATCAGCGGCATCGCACAGGATGCAGATGTCCAGGGGATGGCCGGTGGGGAGCAGGCTGAGGCTCGCCAGGTACTTCACCGTCAGCGTCGTCTCGCTCGCGACCCGCTCCACCAGCCGGTCATGATCCACGTTTCCGGTGAGCCGGGTGAAGCGCAACTGGTTGTTGATGAAATAACTCTGGCGCAGGCCGGCACGCGCTTCCCAGGTGAGCAGAAGCACGTGGCTCGAGCGCATTCCGGCCAGGAGCTCCCGAGAAACCAGAGGCACCGAATACACGCCCCGCAGCGGCACCTCGGCGCGGCCCATCAGTTCCACCCAGGGGCTGACCAGGCCGGGGTTGGTGAGGGCGGAAAACACCACCCGGTCGTCGCGCCGACCCTCCGTGTCGCGACCCACCACCGAGGCGTGACGGTAGGGCGTGACACGGTAGTACTGCTCGAGCTTGCGCCCGAACAGCGCGCTGCGGTCCGGCCCCACCAGGTGCGGCACGCCCTCGAAGCGGTAATCCTCCTCCACCAGGTCGGTGAGCAGGGGGATGGGCTCTCTGCCGTGGCGTCGGAGGAAGCCTTCGAAAGCGGCGCGGCCCTCGTCCGTCGCCGGGTAGGAGCGCTCGGAGACCAGGCGCTCGCCCTCCCACAGGTGGCTGCTGACCTGCTCCGCCGTGAGGTAGATCAGGAACTGGCGCTTCATCAGATCTTGAGCTTGGTGATGAGATCGTAGATCGGCATCAGCACCGAGAACATGATCCAGCCCAGGATCCCGCCCATGACCAGGGTAAGGGTGGGCTCGATCATGGTCTGCACGCGCTTGATCGACTCCTTGACGTCGCGCTCGTAGAAATAGGCGACGTTGAGCAGCGCCGTGTCCAGGCCGCCCGTGGCCTCGCCCACGCGCAGCATGCGCAGCACCAGGGGCGGGAACATGCCGGTGTTGGCGAAACTCTGGGTGAGGTTCTTGCCTTCCTCGATTTCGTGCCGGGCCTTGTCCAGGCTGTCCGCCACCACCGCGTTGCCGACGATGTCGCGCAGGATGCCGAGGCAGTCCAGCACCTTGATGCCCGAGGAGTACATCATGGCGAACGAGTTGGCGAATCGCGCCAGGATGATCTTCTGCAGGATCGGCCCCACCGGCCACATTCTCAGCTTGATGCCGTCGAACCGGTAACGGACCGCCGGGCTGGTCCGGGCGGCCACCAGAATGCCCACCAGCGCGGCGATGGGCAGGAACAGGATCAGATGCCAGTAGTGCACGAAGACCTGAGAGGTGAACATGAGAATCCGGGTCTGGAGCGGGAGTTCCTGCCCCATGGCCTTGATGAATACCACCAGCTGCGGCACCAGATAGATCATCAGGAAGAACACCAGCGCCCCCACCACCACCAGCACGAAGGCGGGGTACATCAGGATCTGCTTGGTCTGGGAGGCCATCTCGTCCTGCCACTTGAGGGTCTCGGTGAGGTGCCGGAAGACCTCCGGCAGCCGCCCGCTTTCCTCTCCCGCACGGACCAGGGCAACGAACACGCGGTCGAAGGTGACGGGATGCTCGCCCATGGCCTGGGACAGCCTCTTTCCGCCCTCGATGGATTCGATCATGCTCGCCAGCACCTGGCGGAAGCGCGGGTCCAACACCGTGTCGCGCAGGTCGGAGAGGCATTCCAGGAGCGGCACTCCGGAACGGGACAACTGCTCCAGGTTGAAGAAAAAAGTGATAAGTTCGCGCCGCGGCACGCCGCCGCCCACCGATGCCCGCTCGCCGGCGGGCTTGCCCGTGATCAGGTCGAGCCCCATGCGCTTCAGGCGCAGTTCCAGGTCCACCGGATTGGCAGCGTCCAGCAGGCCGGTGGTGACCTTGCCCGCGGAGGTGACCGCCTTGTAGTTGAACAGCGGCATCAGCTCAAACGCTCGGTGAGGTCCACCACCCGGGAGACTTCGTCCAGCGAGGTCACGCCGTTGAGCACGCGCTGGGTGGCGTCCTCGATCAGCGGACGGTAGCCCTTGGCCAGCGCCATGCGCTTGATTTCCCGCGTGGTGGCGCGGCGCGCGATCAGTTCGTCGAGGTCGGCGTCCATCTTCAGCAGTTCCATGATGGCGACCCGGCCGCTGTAGCCCTGGTGTTCGCAGAGCTCGCAGCCCACGGCGCGGTGGATGGTGACGCGGTCCTTGTCCGGCTGCAGTCCCAGAAGCTTGAGTTCGAGGGGGTCCGCCTGGTAGGGCTGGCGGCAGTGGCGGCACAGCACCCGCACCAGGCGCTGGGCGATGACCCCGATCATGTTGCCCGCCAGGATGTCGGGCAGCATGCCGATGTCCAGCAGGCGGGGGATGGCGCCGATGGAGGAATTGGTGTGCAGGGTGGAGTAAACCTGGTGGCCGGTCATGGCGGCCCGGAAGGCCATCTCGGCGGTGGGCTGGTCTCGGATCTCGCCCACCAGGATGATGTCCGGGTCCTGGCGCAGCATGGAACGCACGCCGTTGGCGAAGTCCATCTTCACCGCCTCGTTCACCGACGTCTGGCGGATCATGGCCATGGGATACTCCACCGGATCCTCCAGCGTCATGATGTTCACGGCGTCGGTGTTGACGTGGTTCAGCACCGAGTAGAGCGTGGTGGTCTTGCCGCTGCCGGTGGGTCCGGTGACCAGGATGATGCCCTCGGGGCGCGCGATCATGAGCTTCAGTTGCGCCAGCGACTGCTCCTCCAGCCCCAGCTGCTCCAGGGGGACGATGCCCTTCTGCCGGTCGAGGATCCGCAGCACGAAGTTCTCGCCGAAGGCTGTGGGGTGCGAGGCGACCCGGAAGTCGATCGGGCGCCCGGAAAGCCGCAGCGAAATGCGCCCGTCCTGGGGGGCCCGGGTCTCGGCGATGTTCATGCCGCTCATCACCTTCATGCGCACCACCATCGCCGGCCAGTAGGTCTTGTGCAGGCTGCGCACCTGGCGCAGCACGCCGTCGATGCGGTCACGGATGCGCAGGAAGGAGTGCTCGGGCTCGAAATGGATGTCCGAGGCGCCGCGCTGCACGGCGTCGGAGAGCAGCGCGTCGATCAGGCGCACCACGGGCTGGCTGAACTCGGTGACCCCGGCCTGCAGGGTCTGGTAGTCCATCTCGCCGGGCTCGATCTCGTGCAGGATGCCGTCGATCGAGAGTTCGAAGCCGTAGTACTG
>DASTHR010000230.1:0-4820 GCA_035718105.1 Burkholderiales bacterium | reverse complement strand
TGCTCGATCCCAAGCCAACCCACACCGCGAAGCTGGCAAAGGTGGCCATCACCACCGCCACCTACGGCATCAGCGTCCCGGGCACCGTGTACCGCATGGACGACGTCACCGTCACCCTGCGCCCGGCGCTGCCCTCCCCCTACCCCAGCGACGAGCAGGTGCTGAGGCGGATCCGGGAGCGGGTGCGGGAGCTGCTGGGGGGCAACCGCCTGCCGCCCCTGCCCGCCCCCGCCGGCGTCGCCGCGTAGCCGGCCCCGGAGAGCCCATGCTTCGCATCGTCAACGGCCGCGTCCACGACCCCGCCAACGGCGTGGACGGCGAGGTGCGCGACCTCTGCATTGCCGACGGCAGGATCGTGGCCGACCTGCCGCCGGAGGCGCGGCGCCTGGACGCCAGCGGGCTGGTGGTGATGCCGGGGGGGGTGGACATCCACTGCCACATCGCCGGCCCCAAGGTGAACTTGGCGCGCAAGCTCCAGCCCGAGGACCACCGCCGCGACGTGCACATGCGTACCGCCTTCACCCGCTCCGGGACCGGTGGCACCGTGCCCTCCACCTTCACCACGGGCTACCGCTACGCTACCCTCGGCTACACCACCGCCATGGAGGCGGCGGTGCCGCCCATCGGCGCCCGCCACACCCTGGAGGAGTTCCACGACACGCCCGTCATCGACAAGGGCTTCTACGTGCTGATGGGCAACAACGTGCTGCTCTACAAGCTGCTGGAGCAGGGGCGGCACGACGAGTTCCGCAACGCCCTGGCCTGGTGGCTCGCCGCCACCAAGGCCTACACGGCCAAGCTGGTGAACCCGGGCGGCGACGAGGCCTGGAAGGGGCGGCGCAACGCCAACATCACCCGCCTGGACGAGAAGATCGAGTCCTTCGAACTCACGCCGCGGCAGGTGATCGGGGCGCTGATCCGGGCGGTGGACGAGCTGGGCCTGCCCCACCCCGCCCACATCCACTGCAACAACCTGGGCCACTCCGGGAACTACGAGACCACCCTGGAGACCATGCGCATCGCCGAGGGGCACCGCGCCCACATCACCCACATCCAGTTCCACAGCTACGGCGAGGTGCCGGGCAAGTCCAGCCACAACCCCACCTCGAAGGCGCGGGAGATCTCGGACTTCGTCAACGCCCACCCCAACATCAGCGCCGACGTGGGGCAGGTCATGTTTGGCAAGGCCACCAGCATGACCGCCGACGCGCCGCTGGCCTACATGCTGGCGCGCTTCGGCAGCGGCAAGTGGGTAAACGCCGACACCGAGCACGAGGCGGGCTGCGGCATCGTGCCCTTCGCCTACCAGGACAAGGTGTACACCCACGCGCTGCAGTGGTGCATCGGCCTGGAGCTGTTCCTGCTCTCCAGGGACCCCTGGCGTATGGTGTTCTCCACCGACCACCCCAACGGCGGATCCTTCACCAGCTACCCGCGACTGATCCGCCTGCTCATGGACCGGGAGTTCCGCCGCGAGGAGATGAAGAAGGTGAACCCCAGGGCGCTGCGCGGCACGGCGCTGGCGGACGGCCTGGACCGGGAGTACACCCTGAACGAGATCGCCATCATCACCCGCGCCGGCCCGGCGCGGCTGCTGGGCCTCGCGAACAAGGGGCACCTGGGCGTCGGCGCCGACGCCGACCTCACCCTGTACGAGGAGCACCCGGACAAGGAGCGCATGTTCGCCGCGCCGCGCCATGTCATCAAGGACGGCAAATTCATCATCGAGAATCACGAGTTCGTGGCGGACCACGAGGGCCGGGTGCTGCACGTCGTCCCCGACTACGACCCGCAGATCACCGAGGTGATCCGTCCCTTCTTCGAGGAGTTCTACAGCATGCGCTTCAGCAACTACCCGGTGGACGACCACTACCTCGGGAAGCACGAGGTGGTGCCCACCGCCGGGCAGCGCGGCGCCTCCAGCTAGACCCAGCGATGCAGATCAACAGCATCCCCGTCACCGACACCTTCGCCGAGGCCTTCGCCATGTGGGGCGCGCGCGTTCTCATCACGGCGGAGAACGAGAAGTGGGCCCTGGCGGCAGCCCGCGCAATGACCGGATTCGCCACCTCGGTGATCGGCTGCAAGTGCGAGGCGGGGATCGAGCGGGCACTCGCAGCCGCCGAAACCCCGGACGGGCGCCCCGGCATGTCGGTGCTGCTGTTCGCGATGGACGCCGCCGGCGTCGGCAAGCGCCTGGTGGAGCGCGTCGGCCAGTGCGTCATGACCTGCCCCACCACCGCCTGCTACAACGGGCTCCCGGGCACGGATACCGTGGTGGTGGGCGGGGCGCTGCGCTTCTTCGGCGACGGCTTCCAGGCCAGCAAGCAGTTGGACGGACGCCGCTACTGGCGGGTGCCGGTGATGGACGGCGAGTTCACCGTGGAGGAACGTTTCGGCGTGCAGCCCGCGGTGGGCGGCGGCAACCTGCTGCTCCTGGGGGAGGACACCGAGGCGGCCCTGACGGCGGCGGAGGCGGCGGTGGAGGCGATGCGCGCCGTCCCCGGCGTCATCCTCCCCTTCCCCGACGGCGTGGTGCGCAGCGGCAGCAAGGTGGGCTCCCGCTACAAGTCGGTGATCGCCTCCACCAACGATGCCTACTGCCCCAGCCTGCGGGCGGTGTCCCCCCGCACCGAGTTGCCCGAGGACGTGGGCTGCGTGCTGGAAATCGTCATCGACGGCCTGGAACTGCCGGCGGTGGAGGAGGCCATGCGGCGCGGGCTGCATGCGGCGGCCCGTCCCGGCATCCGGCAGATCTCCGCCGGCAACTACGGCGGCAACCTCGGGCAATTCAAGATCGACCTGCACCAACTGCTGAGCGCATAAGGACGCGGATTGACGCAGATGAACGCGGATAAGGCAATGGATCAGGCAACCGTAGGTCCGCCTTCAGGCGGACTTGGCAGCGGGTGTCCGGCTGAAGCCGGACCCACAACGTACTGGACCGTGGGTGCGCCCCCCGATCGGGTCGGGGGCAGGCATTCAGGCGGACGCGCGGCGCGGATCGCCCCATGAGCCTCACCCTGACACTGCACACCCAACCCGACGTGCCGCTGGAGGCGGACGCCATCGCCCCGGAGCGCTTCGAGGGGATGAGCGCGGGGCAGATCGCCGGGACTGCGCTCCAGTACGGCAACCAGCGGGCGAACATCGGCGACTTCTTCGAGGTCGAGGGCGATGCCGACGGCGAGATCCGGGTCGCGGGCGACGCCTCCCGGGTGAAGCGCATCGGCTCCGGCATGACCCGCGGGCGCATCGTGATCGAGGGCGACGCCGGCATGCACACCGGCGCCGCCATGGCCGGCGGCGAGATCCGAGTTGAGGGCAACGCCGGCGACTGGCTGGGCGCGGAAATGTCCGGCGGGCGCATCACCGTCACCGGCAACGCCGGCCACATGGTGGGCAGCGCGCTGCGCGGCGCCCGCCCCGGAGTCCTGGGCGGCGAGATCATCGTCCACGGCAATGCCGGCAACGAGGCGGGAGGCGGGATGCGCCGCGGGCTGATCGCCATCGGCGGCGACAGCGGCGACTTCGCCGGGGTCAACATGCTGGCCGGCACCGTGGTGGTGCTGGGCAGCCTGGGCTGGCGCCCCGGCGCCGGCATGAGGCGCGGCACCATCGTCTCCATGCGCCCCGCCGAACTGCTGCCCACCTTCTTCTACGCCTGCGCCTACCGCCCGGTGGCGCTGCGGCTGGTGCTCAACCATCTGCGCACGCTGGGACTCCCCGTCACCGACGCCCAGCTAACGGGGCGTTACCGTCGCTGGTCGGGCGATGGAGTGGAACTCAGCAAGGGCGAGATCCTGCTTCTACAGAGCGGCTAGGGGTTACCGCCTGCAGGGGTGGGTGGTGAGGCCTGCGTTGTGGCCGAAGTCGAGCATCTCGTCCTCGGCGATGCGGAAGTTTTCCATGCGGATGGTGTGGTAGCGCTCGAAGTATTCCCGCAGCCGGCCCTCGATGCCGGGGTCGAACTCGGGGGCCACGGCGTGGAAGCGGCCCCAGGTGACCTTCACGATCTTCCCGTCCCGGGCCACCAGCTCGCCGTCCTTGAACACATACTCCGGCGCGGTGAACATCTTCTCCCGGTCAGCGTCCTCCCGGTACACGGTGACGTCGGCGGCAGCGCCGGGCGCCAGATGGCCGCGGTCCGCCATGCCCAGGAGTTTCGCAGGGCCGGCACGGGTGAGGATGGCGATCTCGTACATGGAGTATTCGCGGTCAATGCCTGCCAGGGTGGTCATGGCCTGGGCGTCGGCATTGATGGTGGCGAGCTTCTCGTTCCGGAACGTGCGGTCCATCAGCAGCCGGATCAGGTGCGGGTAACTGGTGAAGGGCGCGCCGTTGGGATGGTCGGTGGTGAGGAAGATGCGCCAGGGGTCCTTCACCAGCAGGAAGATCTCCAGCCCGATGGCCCACTGCAGGGCATTGACGAAGTTCTTGTCGCGGTACTTGAAGGGCACCACGCCGCAGCCGGCGTCGCACTCGATGTCCATCACCACGAACTTCTTGGGCTTGGCGTGGCCGGAGTTCTTGTGCTGCATCATGCTGTCGCCGGAGGCAGTCACCGTCTGGCCGAACAGGATCTGCCCCACGTCGCAGCTCACGTTGGGGTTGGCGTTCACCGCCTCGGCGATGTGCGCCGCCGCCGACGAGAACTTGCGCTCGCCCTCGGTGCCGTAGCTGTGGAACTGGATGTGGGTGAGGTGGATGGGCAGCCCCTCGGCGGCCTCGATGGTGGCGAGGGTGGAGTCCACGTTCCCCGGCACCCCGAGGTTGGAGGCGTGGATGTGCAGCGGGTGCGGAACGCCCAGGTCGTGGAT
>DASTHR010000229.1:0-7668 GCA_035718105.1 Burkholderiales bacterium | reverse complement strand
TGTTGCGGATCTCGCGCGGGCTGGGCAGGTCGGACTTGGCGCCCTTGCCGCCCTTGTCGCTCGCGGTCTCCTCGCGGATGATGTCGTTGCACAGCTCGATGCACTCGTCGCAGATGAACACCGACGGCCCGGCGATGAGCTTCCTGACCTCGTGCTGGCTCTTGCCGCAGAACGAGCAGTACAGCAGCTTCTCGCCGGAGGCGGGCTTGTCCGACATCTAGACGGGCTCTCTGGCCGTCAGCACCTTGTCCACGATACCGTACTTTACCGCGTCTTCGGCACCCATGAAAAAGTCGCGTTCCGTGTCCCGGGAAATGGAGTCGATCGACTTGCCGGTGTGCTTGGCGAGGATCTCGTTCAGGCGGCCGCGCAGGAAGAGGATTTCCTTGGCATGGATCTCGATGTCCGTGGCCTGGCCCTGGAAGCCGCCCATGGGCTGGTGGATCATGACCCGGGAGTTGGGCAGGCAAAAACGCTTGCCCTTGGCGCCGGACGCCAGCAGCAGCGCGCCCATGCTGGCCGCCTGCCCGACGCACAGGGTAGACACGTCCGGCTTCACGAACTGCATGGTGTCATAGATGGCCAGTCCCGCCGACACCGACCCGCCGGGCGAGTTGATGTAAAAGAAGACGTCCTTGTCCGGATTTTCGGACTCCAGGAACAGCAACTGCGCCACAATCAGGTTCGCCGAAACCTCGTTCACCGGCCCCACCAGGAACACCACGCGCTCCTTGAGCAACCGGGAATAGATGTCGTAGGCGCGCTCGCCTCGTCCGCTGGTCTCGATGACCATCGGAATCAGGCCGAGGCCCTGGGGTTCCATGTACCTGCTGGCGACCATTTACTGTTTCCCCATGAACTCGTCAAAATCCACCGATTTCTCCACCACCTTGGCCTTGGACTGCACCCAGGTGACGACGTTCTCCTCCAGCGCCAGGGCCTCGGCATCGCGCAGGCGGTCCGGCGAGGCGTAATACCACTGAACCACCTCGTGGGGATGCTCGTAGCTCTGGGCGAAGTCCTCGACGACGGCCCGGACCTGTTCCGGCCGCGCCTGCAGGTTGTTCGCCTTCACGACCTCGGAGAGGATCAGCCCCAGCCGCACCCGCCGCTCCGCCTGCTCGCGGAACATTTCCGCGGGCAGCGAGGCACCCTGAGTAGAGCGCACGCCACGCATTTCCAGGTCCTTCTGCATGTGCGCCGCGAGTTGCTGGCTTTCCGTCTCCACCAGCGACTTGGGAAGATCCAGCTGCGTGCTGTCGATCAGCGCCTGCATCACCTGCTCCTTGATCCGGGCCTGGACGCGGCGCTTGACCTCGCGCTGCAGATTGCCGGTCACTTCCTGCCGCATTTTCTCCAGGTCGCCGTCCGGAATTCCGAGAGCGATCGCGAATTCCGCGTCCACCGGGGGCAGTCGCGGTTCCGCAACCTGCCTCAGGGTGATGTCAAAAACCGCTTTTTTTCCAGCAACTTCCTTGCCATGATAGTCCTGCGGGAAAGTCATTTCAAATGACTTGGATTCGCCCGCGGACAGTCCCGTGACCTGATTCTCGAAGTCCGGAAGCAGGCGCCCCTCGCCCAGCACCACGGTCATGTTCTCGCCATTGCCGCCCGGGAATTCCACCCCGTCGACGGTGCCGCGGAAATCCAGGGTCACCTGGTCTCCGGAAGCAGCGGCGCGGCTTGCCGGCTCGTAGCGCACGCGCTGCTTGCGCAGCACCTCGATGGTCTTGTCCACTTCCGTGGCGCCCAATGTCAGAACCGGGCGTTCAACGGTGACGACGCTGATATCGCCCAGGCGCACCTCCGGGTACACCTCGAAAACTGCGCTGAACTCGAACCCGGACGGGGCACCCTCCCCTGCCCTCGGCTCGAAGCGGGGGTATCCGGCAACCTTAAGGTTCTGGCTGCGCACCGCGTCGCTGAAGCTGCGCTGCAGCGTTTCGCCGAGCACTTCCTGGCGCACCTGGGCGCCGAACTGCTGGGCCACGATTTTCATGGGCACCTTGCCCGGGCGGAAACCCGACACCCTCGCCGTGCGCGCCAGCCGCTTGAGGCGGTTCTCGATTTCGCTCTCGATCTGATCCTGGGGCACCGATACGTTGAGACGGCGCTCCAGGGCGCCCAGCGTTTCCAAGCTTGTCTGCATGTCCTGACTATCCAGTTATCGAAATGGGTCCTGCCCGGAGTTCCCGGAGGCCTGCATCCGGGACGCGCGAAATCTGCTCCAGAAAGCCGCCAAGCGGATCATGGCTCTGGTGCGAAAGGAGAGACTCGAACTCTCACGCCTTTCGGCGCTGGAACCTAAATCCAGTGCGTCTACCAATTCCGCCACTTTCGCGCGTTCGTAAGTGTAATATAATCCGCCCTTTTCCGCACCCACCCGCCCTCTGACGCGGCGCGGAAAAACCAGCATTTTTAGGCACTTCCTCACCTGCCCGGGACCCCTGGAGCCGTCGTGCCGGTCAACCACTACGAGAACTTCCCGGTCGCGTCCCTGATCCTGCCCCGGCGCCTGCGCCGCCCCGTGGAGCGAATCTATGCCTTCGCGCGGCAGGCCGACGATTTTGCGGACGAGGGCGAGCGCACCGATGCCGAGCGGCTCTCGGACCTGGAGCGCTTTCGCGCCGAACTGCGCCGGATAGAGTCCGGCGCGACGCCCGAGACGCAGCTGTTCCGGGATCTGGCGGCGACCATCCGCGATCATGACCTGCCGCTGCAGCCCTTTCACGACCTCCTGGATGCCTTTGCCCAGGACGTCTCCAAGAAGCGCTATCGCGATTTCGGCGAGCTCATGGACTACTGCCGGCGCTCCGCAAACCCCGTCGGCCGGCTGCTGCTGCACCTCTTTGGCGCGGCGACGCCGCGCAATCTCGCGCTCTCCGACGGGATCTGCTCCAGCCTGCAGCTCATCAACTTCCTGCAGGACGTGGCCATCGACTACCGCAAGGGGCGGATTTACGTTCCCCAGGAGGACCTCGCACGCTTCCGCATCGGCGAGGAGCAGATTGCCCGGAGCGACAGCACTGGCATGTGGCGCCCACTGATGCTGGCGCAGGTGGAGCGGGCGCGGAAGCTGCTGCAGGCAGGTGCGCCTCTGGGTCTGGAGCTGCCCGGACGCGTCGGACTGGAGATACGCATGATCGTGCTCGGTGGCGAGCGTATCCTGAAAAAGATCCACGAGTCCGGCGGCGACGTGTTCCGCCACCGCCCGCTGCTCGATGCCCGTGACTGGGCCTACATGCTGTGGCGGGCGCTGCTAAGAAGATAGTTGTGAGTGGCGAGTTGATCGTCTTCCGTCGGGGGCAGAGAGCACAGTGAGACCGGATCAATACTGCAAAGAAATGGCGACCCCGTACCGCGGGCGCGGCGGCTGCCCCAATGTCCACCGCCCAGCGGCTGCGTGAGCCCCGCCATGACGCCGGAACAATACTGCCAGGAGAAGGCCGCGCAGAGCGGCTCAAGCTTCTATTACAGCTTCCTGTTCCTGCCGCCGGAGAAGCGCCGAGCCATTACCGCGCTGTATGCGTTCTGCCGCGAGGTCGACGACGTGGTGGACGAATGCAGCGATCCGATTATCGCCCGCACCAAGCTCGCCTGGTGGCGACAGGAGCTTAAGGAGGCATTTGCCGGCAATCCCCAGCATCCGGTGACCCGCGCGCTCGCCCCGGCCATCGAGCGCTTCGGCCTGCCCCTGGAACAGTTCCAGGAAATCATCGACGGCATGGAGATGGACCTGAACCAGGACCACTATCCCGATTTCAGGTCCCTGGCGCTCTACTGCCACCGGGTGGCGGGCGTGGTCGGGCTGCTCTCGGCGGAGATCTTCGGCTACCAGGACCGGGCCACGCTGAAATATGCCCACGAGCTGGGTCTGGCGTTCCAGCTCACCAACATCGTGCGCGATGTGGGAGAGGACGCCCGCCGCGGCCGCATCTACCTGCCGCTGGACGAGCTCGCGAAATTCGGCGTCGTCCCCGCCGACCTCCTGCAGGGCCGGGAGAGCGACGGCTTCCGCGGACTCATCGCGGCCCAGATCACCCGTGCCCGGGAACATTACCGGCGGGCACTGACTCTGCTGCCTCCGGCGGACCGGGGAAGTCAGCGGCCGGGGCTGGTCATGGCCGCCATCTACCGTACCCTGCTGGATGAAATCGAGCGCGACGGCTGCCGCGTGCTCAAGCAGCGCGTCGCCCTGACGCCGATTCGAAAACTGTGGATCGCCTGGAAAACGTGGGTGACCGCGTGAGGGGCAAAGCGTGAAGGGTGGCGGGCAGCCGCGGGTCGCGATCCTTGGAGGTGGCTACGGGGGAATGGCGGCGGCGGTGGAGCTCACCTCGCGCGGGCTCGCCGTGACCGTCATCGAGGCCGCCCGCCAGCTGGGAGGCCGCGCGCGAAAAGTGGACTACCGCGGTGTCGGGCTGGACAACGGCTGCCACATCCTTCTCGGCTGCTACCGGGAAACGCTGCGCCTGATCGACCTCGCGAGCCCCCCGGGGCACAGCCACCGCGACGTGCTGTTGCGCCTGCCGCTGGAACTGCGCGTCTGCGACCGGCTGCACCTGCGCGCCGCCCGCCTGCCGGCCCCCTGGCATGTCGCGGGGGGACTGCTCGCGGCGCGGGGGCTCACGCCGGCTGACAAGCTTTCCGCCTCCCGCTTCATTCTGCGCCTGCGCCGAAATGGATTCCGCCTCGAAAGCGATGACACGGTGGCCGCGCTGATGCGGCAACACGGCCAGACCGGCACCCTGGCCGGGGCGCTGTGGCGTCCCCTGTGCCTCGCGGCCCTCAACACCCACGCGGAACAGGCCTCGGCTCAGGTTTTCCTCAACGTCCTGCGCGACAGCCTGGGAGGAGAGCGGGACGCGAGCGACCTGCTGCTGCCTCGCACGGACCTCTCCGCCGTGTTTCCGGAACGCGCGGCCGCCTATATCGGCGCGCGCGGCGGGCGCATCTTGCCCGGGTGCGCCGTGGACACCCTGCAGCCAGCGGCGACGGGCTTCACTCTGACGGCGGGTGGACGGCGACTGGATTTCAGCCATGTAATCTGCGCCCTGCCGCCCCGGCGCGCCGCGGCACTGCTGCGCGGCCTGTCCGGCCTGGCGGAGGCGGTGGCGTCCATGGAGGCGTTCACCTTCAGTCCCATCTGGTCCGTCTATATCCAGTACCCCGCGCCGGCGCGGCTTCCCTCTCCCATGCTCGGCCTCGCGGACGGCCTGGGGCAATGGGCCTTCGACAAGGAAAAGCTTTCCGGCCAGCGCGGCCTGATCGGGGTGGTGATCAGCGGCAACGGTCCCCACGAAGCCCTCGGCCAGGAGGAACTCGCGCGGCGCGTGCATAACGAGTTGAAACGCATCATGCCGGAGCTGCCCCCGCCATCCTGGAGCCGCGTCATTGCGGAGAAGCGCGCCACCATTGCCTGCACACCGGGCCTGCGCCGTCCGCCGCAGCGCACTCCCGTTCCGCATCTGTACCTCGCCGGTGACTACACCGAGAGCCCCTACCCCGCCACCATCGAGGCGGCGGTCAGGAGTGGGGTACAATGCGCCCGCCTTATGACTGAAAAAATCTGACATCGGCCACGGAGCGCAGGGAGATCACCGGGCAAGTCTTTCGTCGCGCTGGCCGATCGCGGCATCCTCTGTGACCCCGTGGCAAAAAGCATGAATATCGATCCCAGAACATACGAAGCGACGCCCGACCTATTGAAGGACCGCGTCATCCTGGTGACCGGCGCCGGCCGCGGCATCGGCCGTGCCGCAGCGCTGGCGTTCGCGGCCCGGGGCGCGACCGTGATACTGCTGGGGCGCAAGGTAAAGCCGCTGGAGTCGCTCTATGACGAGGTCGTGGCGGCCGGGCATCCCCAGCCGGCGATCTTCCCCATGGACCTCGAGAAGGCGGAGGACAAGGACTTCCTGGCCATGGCCCAGGGAATCGCGGAACAGTTGGGACGCCTCGACGGCATCCTGCACAACGCGGTGGCGAGCTTCGTCCCGGTGGGCCTCGAACATTACAAGCTTGCGGAATGGATGGCCCAGCTTCGCGTGAACCTGGCGGCGCCCGCGGCGATCACCCGGGCCTGCCTGCCCCTGCTGCGCCAGGCCCCGGACGCGTCCGTGATCATGACCTCGGACACGCACGCGCAGACGCCGGGCGCATTCTGGAGCGGCCTGGCCATTTCCAAGGCGGGCGTCGAGACGCTGGTCAGGATCCAGGCCGAGGAATGGGAGGCAACGCCAAACCTGCGCATCAACGCGGTGGTGCCGGGCCCGGTGAACTCGCCCCAGCGCCTGCGCACTCATCCGGGCGAATTGAAGGGCTCCCTGCGGAAGCCCGAGGATCTGCTGCCGGTCTATCTTTACCTAATGGGACCCGCGAGCAGGGGAATCACCGGACAGGTCCTGCCCTGTCAGGCGTGAAGCAGTACCCTTAGCCACTCCGGCAGCGGCACAGACTTGCCCTGCATGTGGTCAATCCACACCACGGTGGAATTGCCCTCCGCGAACTTCACCGAACGGTCCCCCTCCAGCGTGATGTCGTAGAAGGTGGGAAAGCTGGAGCGCCCGGGCTTGCCGGCGTAGAGCTCCACCACGATGTCCGCCGGGTACACGATGGGCCGCAGGAAGGTGCAGTGGGCGTCCACGATCACCGGTCCCTGGTGGTTGTCCTTCATGGGCACACGCGCGGCGGCGAACCACGCCACCCGCGCTTCCTGCATGTACACGAAATAGGCCGCGTTGTTGACGTGGCCGAAGGCGTCCATGTCGCCCCACTGCACCTTGATGCGCTCGGTGTGCATCAGCTTGCCGCGGCTCATCCGGTCCTTTCTCCTCGCTTTCCTACCAGCCCGGCCGCCGCCAGCTCGGCGATGTCCCGGGCCTGAATCTGCTCCGCCTTGCCCAGCTGGGCGATGCCGTCCGCCATCATGGTCCTGCACCAGGGGCACGCCGTGGCGATCACCCGCGGCTCCTGGTCCAGCACCTGCCGCACCCGCTTGACGTTGATGCGGGTGGCGGCGTCCTCCTCCATCCACATGCGCCCGCCCCCGGCCCCGCAGCACATGGAGCGCTCGCCGCTGAACGGAAACTCCAGTGGCGGCGCGCCGCTGGCTTCCGCCAGCACCTGGCGCGGCGCGTCAAGGATCCCATTGTAGCGCCCGAGGTAGCAGGGGTCATGGAAGGCCACCGTCCCGTCGCAGCTCCCCGCTGCCGGCACGCGACCGCCGCGGATCAGTTCCGCGATCAGCTCGGAATGGTGGACCACCTCGAACGTCCCGCCCTCGAATTGCGGATACTCGTGCTTCAGGGTGTTGAAACAGTGGGGGCAGTGGGCGAGGATCTTCCGGAACGAATATTTTCCGAGATTGCCGATGTTCTCCGCGGCGGCGGTCTGGTACAGGTATTCGTCCCCCAGGCGCCGCGCCGCTTCGGCGTGGCAGCGCTCTTCCGCCATCACGCCGAAGGAGACACCCGCCGCCCGGAGCAGCGCCACCACGGAGCGGGCGATCTTCTGGTTTTCCGAATCATAGGCGGCGGCGCAGCCCACCCAGTACAGGACCTCCACCTCCCGCCCCGGCTCCATCAGCGGCAGCTCCAGCCCCTTCGCCCAGGCCAGCCGCTCCCCGGGATCCAGGCCCCAGGGATTTCCGGCGCGTTCGATGTGGCGCAG
>DASTHR010000228.1:0-4861 GCA_035718105.1 Burkholderiales bacterium | reverse complement strand
CAATGAGGTGCTGGACGCGCTGCCGGTGCACCTGGTGGCGTGGCACAAGGACGGCATAGCCGAGCGCGGCGTGGCGCTCACCGATGACGGCACCTTCGCCTGGAGCGAGCGGCCCCTGGCACCGGGCGCCCTGCGCAGCGCGGCGGAGAAGCTGCGGCTGCCCTCCGGTTACGTGAGCGAAATCGGGCTCGCCGCGCGGGGACTGGTCGCCAGCCTCGCCCGCAGCCTGGTGCACGGGGCGGCCCTGTTCCTGGACTACGGATTCGGGCGCGCCGAGTACTACCACCCGCAACGATCCCAGGGCACGCTGATGTGCCATTACCGCCACCTGGCCCACGGCGACCCGTTCTCCCACGTCGGGCTCACCGACATCACGGCGCACGTGGACTTCACGGCGGTGGCGGAAAGCGCTCTCGCGCAGGGCGCCCGACTCGCGGGCTACACGACCCAGTCCCATTTCCTGGTGAACTGCGGGATCACGGAACTGCTCTCGCGGGTGTCGCCCCGGGAAGCGGCCTACGCGCCCCTGGCCGCGGCGGCCCAGAAGCTGCTTTCTCCCGCCGAAATGGGCGAGCTTTTCAAGGTAATCGCCCTGGGCCGCGGATTGACCCAGCCGCTCCTCGGCTTCAGTCGCGGTGACCTGAGCCGACTGCTGTTCGCGGTGGACTGAGTCCGGCGAAGCGGGGCCGCCCCCGCAGCGACTTGTATCGCCCTCTGCCTTTTGCGGCATGTTGCAGTACAATAAGCCCCTTTTTTCCGGTCAAACCAAGGAATCCGGCCCATGAGCATCGCACTGCCGCAGGGCGTCCAGATCCACGCCCAGATCACCCCCGAATTCGCCCAGATCCTGACCCCGGAGGCCCTGGCCTTTGCCGCCCGTCTGCACCGGGAATTTGAGCCCCGCCGCAAGGAGTTGCTCGCCAAGCGCGTCGAGCGCCAGAAGGAACTCGATGCCGGCAAGCTGCCGGAGTTCCTGGCGGAGACCCGAGGCATCCGGGAGGGCAACTGGACCATCGCCCCGCTGCCGAAGGACCTGGAGTGCCGGCGCGTGGAGATCACGGGCCCGGTGGAGCGCAAGATGATCATCAACGCGCTCAACTCGGGGGCCGACGCCTACATGACGGACTTCGAGGACTCCAACTCCCCCAACTGGTTCAACCAGATCCAGGGCCAGATCAACGTCCGCGACGCCATCCGCCGCGCCATCACCCTGGAGCAGGGCGGAAAGCAGTACCGCCTGAATGACAAGGTCGCCACCCTGCTGGTGCGCCCGCGGGGCTGGCACCTGGACGAGAAGCACGTGGCGGTGGACGGCAGCCGCATTTCCGGCGGCGTCTTCGACTTCGCCCTGTTCATGTTCCACAACGCCAGGGAACTGATGGCCCGCGGTTCCGGCCCCTACTTCTACCTGCCGAAACTGGAGTCGCACCTGGAGGCGCGGCTGTGGAACGACATCTTTGTCGCGGCGCAAAAGGCATTGGGCATCCCCCAGGGCACCATCAAGGCCACGGTACTGGTGGAGACCATCCTCGCGGCCTTCGAGATGGACGAGATCCTGTATGAGCTGCGGGAGCACTCCGCCGGCCTCAACGCCGGGCGCTGGGACTACATCTTCTCCTGCATCAAGAAGTTCCGTACCAACAAGGATTTCTGCCTGGCGGACCGCGGCAGGATCACCATGACCGTGCCCTTCATGCGGGCCTATGCGCTGCTGCTGCTCAAGACCTGCCACCGGCGAAACGCCCCCGCCATCGGCGGCATGTCGGCGCTGATTCCCATCAAGGGCGACCCGGAAGCCAACGAGAAGGCCATGGGCGGCGTGCGCTCGGACAAGAAGCGCGATGCCACCGACGGCTACGACGGCGGCTGGGTGGCGCACCCGGGCCTGGTGCAGCTCGCCATGGACGAATTCGTGGCGGTGCTGGGCGACCGACCCAACCAGATCTCCAAGAAGCGCGACGACGTCAGCGTCGCGGCCCGGGACCTGATGGACTTCCAGCCCGAGCAGCCCATTACCGAAGCCGGCCTGCGCAACAATATCTCCGTGGGCATCCAGTACCTGGGTTCCTGGCTTGGGGGCAACGGCTGCGTGCCCATCTTCAACCTGATGGAGGACGCCGCCACCGCCGAGATTTCCCGTTCCCAGGTGTGGCAGTGGATCCGCAGCCCGAAGGGCAAGCTCGAGGACGGCCGCAAGGTCACCAAGGAACTCGTGGACTCGCTGATTCCCCAGGAGATGGAAAAGATCCGCGGCCTGGTGGGCGAGGCGGCCTACAACGCCACCTACACCCAGGCGGCGAAGATCTTCGAGCAGATGTGCACCTCGGAGACCTTCACCGAATTTCTGACCCTGCCCCTGTACGAGGCCCTGGACTGAAGCGGCGCGGCGCGCGGCTGCTGCCACGCGCCGCCCGATCGGCTAGACTTTCACCTGCTGCAGTTCCAGCCTAGGGGGATCGAACCACCATGAAGACTGTGCGACAGTTGTTGCAGGGAAAGGGCTCCTCTGTCCTGTCCGTTGAGCCCGGCGCCACTGCCTACGACGCCATGAAGCTGATGGCGGAAAAGAACGTCGGCGCGCTGCTGGTGCTGGCGGGCGGCAAACTGACGGGCATTGTCTCGGAGCGGGACTTCGCGCGCCGCATGTTCATGCAGAACAAGGCGCCGAAGGACATCCTCGTTTCCGAACTGATGACCAGGGACATCATCTGCGTGCGGCCGGACATGACCAGTGACCAGTGCATGGCGCTCATGACGGACAAGCGCGTGCGCCACCTGCCGGTGGTGGACGGCGACAAGGTGATGGGAGTGCTGTCCATCGGCGACCTGGTGAAGGACACCATTTCCGAGCAGCGATTCATCATCGAGCAGCTCGAGCACTACATCCACAGCTGAGCCGCCCGGCTCCGGGAAAAGGCCCCGCCGCAAACGGGGCCTTTTTCGTTTCAGCCCTCAGGCCGGGGCCTCGACGCCGGCGTAGAGCGTGAGCCCTCCCAGGGCGACGAAAGTGGCGGCCGCCCCCCAGCGCATCCACTTCATGTTGATCCGGTGCGCCAGGGCCTCGCCCATCCACACCGCCGGGACGTTGGCAATCATCATGCCCAGGGTGGTGCCGAACACCACGGAAACCAGGGAATCGTAGCGCGCCGCCAGGGCCACGGTGGCGAGCTGGGTCTTGTCCCCCATCTCCACCAGGAAGAAGGCGATCAGGGTGGTGACGAACACCCCGGTGCCGCGCAGTTTCTGGTCCTCCTCCAGGGTGTCGGGCTTGAGCGCCCACAGCCCGAAGGCGAAGAACGAAAACGCGATGATCCAGGTCAGGATCTGCGCCGACACCAGGCTCGCAAGCCACGCGCCGACGTAACCGGCGAAGAAATGGTTGGCCAGGGTCGCAAAAAAGATCCCCAGGATGATGGGCACCTTGCGCCTGAGCTTCGCCGCCAGCACGAAGGATAGGAGCTGGGTCTTGTCTCCCATCTCGGCGAGCGTGACGATGGAGGTCGAAACGAGAAGGGCTTCCAAGGATTCAGTCCGCGGCCAAAGCCGCGCATTGTACCCCACAAGCCCATCATCCCTTCATGGATTGGGTGGCGCGGACGGTTTCAGCGCCGCGGCAAGGCAACTCGGGCACAGGCAGCCGCCTCGGGACCCGGGAAGCGGAAGCCGCCGCGGAAAATCGCGGCTGCACCAGCAGGGGTCGCGCCCCGCCTGATGGTCGCAGGCGAACGCCGCACCGCACCGGGGGCAGCGGCGGTTGGGCTCACCTACCGTCTGCGTGACTCTAGTTTGCGAATCCATATTGCGTAAAATGACCGGCAATCCCCGCACGCGCCCATGGCAACGCCCCTGATCCGGATGCGACCGGCTTGCGCCGCACTGCTGCTGTTGGCAGCCAGCGCGGGCGCGTTCGCCGCTCCCAGGGCGCCTCCGGCACCCACGCCAGCGGCCGAGTCGTCCGCCCTGGAGGATGCCGCCCAGCTGGAGGCCTACAAACGCTGGAAGGACAGCCCTCACGGCGCCATGCTGCGGCGGATTCTGCCCCCCGGGCCGCGTCCGGAGCAGCTCCCCGAGCCCGATTCCCTCGGCGCCCGGACCATGGCCCGCTACTGCGTGCAATGCCATTATCTGCCCAGCCCTGCCATGCATACCGCGGAGAACTGGCCCAAGACCGTGGAGCGCATGGTCCCGCGCATGCAGGGGAAGGGCAACATGGGAACGCTGATGCAGGACATGATGGCAGGCGTGCAGGCCCCGTCCGGGGAGGAGGTGCAGACGCTGCTCGCCTACCTGCGCCGCCACGGCCAGCAAGCCATAGATCGCGCCCGCTACCCCGATCTCGCGACGCCCGAGGGCCGGGCCTTCGACCTCGCCTGCTCCCAATGCCACGCCCTCCCCGACCCCAAGCGCCACACGGCCCGGGAATGGCCAGCGGTGGTGGAGCGCATGAAAAAACACCTGGAGTGGGTGGGAACGGTGCGGGGGCGGCTGGCCAACCCCGAAGGCGAGCTGAGGGAGGCCCAGATCCTCGCGTTTCTCAGGCGCAACGCGCGCTGAATCGTGGCTCGCACCGGGGAATTGTTTATCGGGGCTGATGCCCCGGGAGAAGCCCGATGACGGGCAAGCCGGCCATGCGGGCAATGCGCCTGCATGCGCCGGGCCAGCCGTTGCGCCTGGAGACACTGCCGCGCCCGGAACCCGGTCCGGGGCAGGTGCTGTTGCGGGTCAGGGCCTGCGGCGTGTGCCGCACCGACCTCCATGTCGCCGATGGCGAACTCCCGGATGCGCTGCTTCCGCTGATTCCCGGCCACGAGATCGTGGGCAGCGTGGTCGAAGTCGGGCCCGGCGTGGAGCGCTTCGCCCT
>DASTHR010000227.1:0-4394 GCA_035718105.1 Burkholderiales bacterium | reverse complement strand
GACGCCGGCGCAACCGGCGCCCGCCCCCGCCACCTTCCTCGGCAGCGCGGCCTGCGCCCAGTGCCACCCCGGGGAGGCCGGGGCCTGGCGCGGCTCCCAGCACCAGCGGGCGATGCAGGCAGCGGTGGAAGGCGCGGTGCTGGGGAATTTCGATGACGCCCGGTTCACCCACGGCGGCGTTACCTCCACTTTCTTCCGCCGCGACGGCCGCTACTTCGTCAACACCGACAGTCCCGACGGCAAGCTCTCCGACTTCGAGGTCCGCTACACTTTCGGCGTGGCGCCGCTGCAGCAGTACCTAGTGGAGCTGCCCGGCGGGCGGCTGCAGGCCCTGGGTATCGCCTGGGACGCGCGACCGAAGGCGGAGGGCGGCCAGCGCTGGTTCCACCTCTATCCCGGCCGCAAACTCAAGTCCGGCGATCCCCTGCACTGGACCGGCATCGAGCAGAACTGGAATTACCAGTGCGCGGACTGCCACTCCACCAACCTGCGCAAGGGCTACGACGAGGCCGGCAGAACCTTCAGGACCACCTGGACCGACCTCAACGTGGGCTGCGAGGCCTGCCACGGCCCGGGCTCCAACCACGCCGCCTGGGCGAAGAAGGAGGGAGACTGGCAGCGCTTCGAAGGCAATCGGGGCCTCACCGCCGTCCTGGACGAGCGGCGCGGCGCCGCCTGGACCATCGATGCCGGCACCGGCAACGCGGTGCGCTCCCGGCCCCGGGGCTCGGAACGCGAGATCGAGGTCTGCGCCCGCTGCCACAGCCGGCGCGGGCAGTTCTCCGACGATCACGGCGCCGGCCGGCCGCTGCACGACGCCTTCCGCCCCGCCCTGCTGGAGCCGGGCCTCTACTTCCCGGACGGGCAGCAGCGCGACGAGGTCTACACCTACGCCTCGTTCCTGCAGAGCCGCATGCACGCCATGGGGGTGACCTGCTCGGACTGCCACGACCCGCACTCGGGAACACCGCGGGCCCCCGGCAACGCCCTGTGCGCCCAGTGCCACCTGCCGGAGAAGTTCGACGCGGCGGAGCACCACCGCCACCGCCCGGGCACGCCCGCCGCGCAATGCGTGGCCTGCCACATGCCGGCTACGACCTACATGGTGGTGGATCCGCGCCGCGACCACTCCTTCCGAATCCCGCGCCCCGACCGGACACTGACCTTGGGGGTGCCCAACGCCTGCAACCAGTGCCATGTGAAGGAGTCCGCGAAGTGGGCTGCGGAGCAACTCCGCGAGTGGCATCCGCAGCCCAGGCCCGGGCACCAGTCCTTCGCCGAGGCGCTGCACGCCGGTGACCGGGGCGCCCCCGGTGCCCGGGAGGCGCTGCTGGCGGTGGCCGGGGACGCCGGCCAGCCCGCCATCGCCCGGGCGAGCGCCCTGGCCCGTCTGGGCCGCTACCTGTCGCCGTCGGTGCTGCCGGTGGTGGCGGGGGCTCTGGGCGACTCGGACGCCAACGTGCGCCTGGCGGCGGTGCTGGCGCTCGCCGAAGGAGATCCCGCGACCCGGCTGCGCACGCTGCCCCGCGCCCTCACCGACCCCGCGCGGGCGGTGCGCATGGAGGCCGCGCGCGCCCTGGCGGGCGAGGCCGAGGGGCGGCTCGCCGCCGCGGACCGGGGTACTTTCGACAAGGCGCTGGCGGAGTACGTCGCCGCCCAGCGCTTCAACGCCGACCGGCCCGAGGCGCACGCGGCCCTGGGCAACCTGCACGCGTCCCGGGGCAAACCGGGCGAGGCCGAAGCCGCCTACGGGCGGGCGCTGGCACTGGATCCCACCTTCGTTCCCGCCTCCCTCAACCTCGCCGACCTGCAGCGCGCCACCGGGGACGAGGACGCCGCCGAGCAGACCCTGCGCGCGGCGCTGGCGCGCACGCCGGATTCCGCGCCGCTGCACCATGCCCTGGGCCTGGCGCTCATCCGGCAGCGGCAGACCGCCGAGGCCCTGGCCGGACTGGCCCGCGCGGCGCAACTGGCGCCGGACGATCCGCGCTTTGCCTATGTGTACGGGGTGGCGCTGCACGACACCGGCAAGCGCGCCGAGGCAATCAGGACCCTGCGGGCGGCGCTGGACCGCCATCCCTACGACCGTGAGATCCTGGTGGCGCTGGCAACCTATGAGGCGGAGGGCGGAAACCGGGCGGCGGCAGGGGAGCATGCCCGGCTGCTGCTGGAACTGGAGCCCGACAACCCCGCCATGGCCCAGTTCGCCGCCTCATTGGGCGCGCAACCCGCGCCGGCCCGTTAGGGGCGGGACATCATCCGGAGCGCGCGTTGAAAAAAATACTCGCCATAATCGTCCACGAGATCCGGGAGGCGATCCCGGCATTCCTGTTCCTGCTTCTGGTGCTCGGGCTGGCCCGGGTCACCATGGCGCTGGTGCTCGAGAGCTATCACGTCGGTGTGCACGCAACGGCCGTCGTCGTGATCGGCGCCCTGATCCTCGCGAAGGCGATCCTCGTGGCCGATGCGCTGCCGCTCACCCGCATCTTTGCCGATCGCGCACTTGTGCTGTCGGCCCTTTGGAAGACCCTGATCTACGGCGTGATCACGTTCGCGTTCCGATTTCTGGAGGAGTTCATTCCGCTGGCTCACCGCTACGGCGGCATCACCGCCGCCTGGGACAGGCTGCTGGAGGAAGTGTCCTGGCCACATTTCTGGGCGGTGCAGATCTGGATCACCTTTTCCCTGCTCTGCTACAGCCTCGGTGTCGAGGTCGTACGGGCGCTCGGCAGGGAAAAGATCATGGCGCTGCTGTTCGGCGCGGGCCCGCGAGTACGCTGACTGTTCCTGAAGCCGCCATCCGGCAAGAACAGCCGCCATTCGACAGGGGGTGTGATGAACGACTGGCAGGGGCGGAGCCTGGCGCTGCCATGGGACGACCGGCAATGCAAAGCCCGTCCATGGCCCGGGCGTAGCCGAGCCTGGAAAATGGCGAATGCTGCTTGCGGGACAGAAAAAACCGGAGGCCGGTTGGCCTCCGGGTCCATGAGTCAGTGGCCTCAAGACTTGCCCGATGTTGTTCTTGTTGTTGCGGGCGCTTGTGGGCGCCCGCTTATTCTTGTTGGGGTGGGGCGCTTCGATGCGCCCACTTATTTTTTCTCTCTCCGCGCCAGCGCAACTGGGGATTGCGAGGTCGGTACCCTGAATAATGCAAAGTCTGTGCCGGGCCGGCCCCCATCGCGTTCAGCGCGTTTGATCCAAAGCGAGAGTGTTTTGAATGAAGGCGTTAGGATGGATGGGCCGATGAGGACGTGGCCTCTGTGGTGCCTGGGGGAGGTCCCGGCGGCGCAGCGGATTGGCGCAATTTCGACACTGACGTCGAATTTCGACACCTCTGGGCCTGCGCGGGACGGGTTGTTGCCGCTGCGCATGCCTCGCTTAACGGACTAAATGGCTGCGGCATCCCGGCAGGCCACGGTATTGGGTTGGGTCTCGCCCTAGCGGGAGGCGAGGATGGCCGCGCAGCGCGGTGGCGCGAGTATCGGAGAAAGCGCCGCCCCCAGGGTTTGCGGAGCCTGCGGGCGGGCTTTTCGCGGCGGATGACTCTCCCGGCCTTGCGCCGCAGTGCGTGTTACCCCACACAACGGAGCTGAGTACACATGGGTTACTGGCTGATGAAGAGCGAGCCGTCGGTGTTTTCCATCGACGACCTGGCGCGGCGCCCGAAACGGACCGAGGCCTGGACCGGGGTGCGCAACTACCAGGCCCGCAATTTCATGCGCGACGGGATGCGGGTGGGGGACCGGGCCTTCTTCTACCACTCGAGCTGCGAGGAGCCGGGGATCGCCGGCATCGTGGAAGTGGCGCGGGAGGCCTACCCCGACGCCACCCAGTTCGACCGCAGGAGCGAGTATTACGACCCGAAGGCGACGCGGGAGAAGCCGCGCTGGCTCAACGTGGATGTGCGGCTGGTTAAGAAGACGCGGCTGCTTCCCATAGGCGAAATGCGCCGGCACCCGGAGCTCGCGGGCATGCAGGTGCTGGCGAAGGGCAACCGGCTGTCCATTACGCCGGTGGCGCCGGCGGAGTGGGAGTTCATCCTCGGGCTTCTGTCCGCCTGAAGGCGGACCCACAGACGCCCCTCGGTTTCTTGTCCACCTGAAAGCCTGCCCCCGACCTGATCGGGGGGCGGACCCACAGGGCGCCATTGCGTCGACTGTCCGCCTGAAGGCGGACCCACAAACGCTCCTCGGTTTCTTGTCCGCCTAAGCCGGCCCCCGACCTGATCGGGGGGCGGACCCACAGGGGGCTTAGGCCAAGCCGAGCTTCTGCGCCAGGCCTATGCGCTGCAGCTTGCCGGTGGCGCCCTTGGGGATCTCGGGCATGAACAGGATTTTGCGCGGGACCTTGAAGTCCGCCAGGCGCGTGGCGCAGAACTCGCGGATTTCCTTGTC
>DASTHR010000226.1:0-4427 GCA_035718105.1 Burkholderiales bacterium | reverse complement strand
TGCAGGACGGCGGTGATACCTGCTTCGTGCTGGAACTGGGAGGCGGTGGCGGGTGGGGACCGGGTGGGGGCCGGCTGCTGGCCTGCTATCCCGGCCCTTTCGACGGGGCACGCTTCGGAATCGGGCAGGCGCTGCGGGTGCGGGGATCGCTGGGCGCCGCCACGCCCCGCAGCGTGGGCGGGCGCGTGGTGGATTACCCCGTGGCAGCCGGCGCCTTCATCAGTCCCGCAGCCCCCGAATACGGATGGCCGGCGGCGCCGAGTTACGAGTCCGTCGTCCCCCCTATGCGAGTTCGTGGCCCTGGCCCGGATACGGCATCTGGTACGGCTCGGGCTGGTACCGCCCCGGCTGGGGCATCTGGATGGGGCGGTAGGAAACGGATTGGCACAGCCGACCCACCGAGGCACAACGGCGAGCGAGGACACGCACACCACGGAAACGGCGGATTGCGTGGCGAGTCGGCAGCGGCCAAGCCCGCTTCGGGGACGACGTGTTGCCGGGCGAACCCTCTTGGCGGTGGTGAAAACTAGGCCAGTTCTACCCGGATGGGGTCCCCGTCGCGCGCCTGCGCCAGCACTCGCGGGTCGCCCTCGATGCGGCCCAGGACATTAACCTTCGCCACCAGGCGGCATTCGCTGCCCCTTGAAACGGGGGTCGGGCCGAATGGCAGGGCCAGCGACCGCCCCTCGACCCAGAAGCAGACCGTGCCCGGATCCACCACCTGGCGCGCGTCCGCTTCCAGCGCCACCGACACCGGAAGCGCGAAGTAGACCTCCTCGCCCCAGGTATTGACCGACGATTCACAGGGCAGGGCCGCCAGCAACTTGCGGGCGGTGGGGGTGTCGAGCAGGGAGGCGATCACCTCCCCCTGCGGCCAGCGGATGCGGATTCGTTTCATCGCGCGATTCTAGCGCGCCCGCCCCGGCACACAACCACTGGACGAACCACCCGCGCTACGCGCGCTGCTGGCCCACAAAACCCTTCAGCCGCTGGTGCTCGTTCAGCACCTTTCGGGTGTACCCGTTTTCCGGGTCATTGGCGGCGCCATTGTAGAGCTGCAGCGCGGCGGTCAGGTCCCCGGTCCGGTCCAGGTACTCCCGCAGGATCAGCGCCCCCACCAGGATGTTGGCACGGGGTTCGAGGACGGCCTTCTCGCCTCCCAGCGGCTCGAATTTCTCCTGGTGATACCTGGGGATCACCTGCATCACCCCCTTCGCCCCCGCCACGCTCTCGGCGATGGGGTTGAAGCGGGACTCCACGGCCATGACCGCGATGATGAGAAGGGGATCGAGCTTCAGGCTGCCGCCGGCGTGGTGGGCCGCCTCCACCATCTCCTGAATGGCGTCGGCGGACACCCGGTAGCGCTTTGCCAGGTGCACGGCAATCTGCCGGTAGCGCGTGGACGTGGCGGCCGGCACCGCCGCGGCACTGGTCCCGGCCGCGGCCAACTGCTCGACTTGCCCGCCGGTCCGGGCCGGATCCTGGAATTCGCTGCCAGAAATTGCACGGTAGGACGCCACCCACCCCAGCACGGCGGCGATGGTGGCGAACAACATCAGATTACGACGCTCCTGGCGCAACCTGCGCGCCGGGACCTGCACCGTCATCAGTCGTCTCAGGAAGTTACTCACGGCTTTGCTCCTTTCTTCCGGGGCCACCCGCCCGAATCGCCCTGCCGTTCATCGCGGCAGTCGCGTTGCGGACTGGCGGCCGGGGTTGTCGGGGTCTTCCTCCCAGCCCCTGGCGCCGGGCAGGCGACTGGAGAGCCCGGCGTTCGGTGTTGACCGCAGCAGCCCCAGACAGGCAAATGGCCACCTGAAGTGGCCATTGGGCGGGGATGCTGCATTGCAGCAAACGGCATTCTATTGATGCACCTGCGTTTTGTCAATCCGCCCGGTCCAGAGTTCCCTTGCCGTCGACGCGTGCCCTCGGCCGGACGATGGTTTGGATCGTCGCCTTGCGAGTCGCCCCGGGGGACAGATAAACTCGCGCTGGCGCCCGCATCCGCGGGCGCCCCTGTTTCCCCCCCAAGAACGTCTGCCCCTGGAGGCCCCGGACATGCCCACGATTTCCACCGAGTCCATCCGGACCATCGCTTTGGTCGGCCACGCCAACTGCGGCAAGACCACCCTGACCGAGGCTCTGCTCCACCACTCGGGGGCCATTCCCGCCATGGGCAGCGTGGAGAAGGGCTCCACGGTCAGCGACTTCGACCCCTTGGAGAAGGAGCACGGCCATTCCCTGAACGCCGCCGTGGTCCATTTCACCGAAGGGGACACCCGCATCCACCTCATCGACACCCCGGGCTACCCGGACTTCATGGGCCAGGCCATGGGCGCGCTGGAGGCGGTGGAAACGGCGGCGGTGTTGATCAATGCCCAGAATGGCATCGAGATGATCGCCAGCCGCATGATGCAGTGGGCGCACAAGCGCAACCTGTGCCGGATGGTCATCGTCAACAAGATCGACGCCGAAAACCTGGATCTGCCCAAGCTGCTGAACGACCTGCGGGAAGCATTCGGCAAGGAGTGCCTGCCCATCAATCTGCCGGCGGGCAACGGCTCCCGCGTGGTGGACTGCTTCTTCAACCCGTCGGGCGAGTCGGATTTCTCCTCCGTGGCCGAGGTGCACCGCATGCTGGTGGACCAGGTGGTGGAGGTGGACGAGGATCTGATGGCGGTCTACCTGGAGCAGGGCGAGGTGGCGCCGGAGCAGCTGCACGCGCCCTTCGAAAAGGCGCTGCGCGAGGGCCACATCGTGCCGGTGTGCTTCGTCTCGGCGCGCACCGGCGCCGGGGTCAAGGAACTGCTGGACGTCATCGTCAAGCTCATGCCCAACCCCGCGGAGGGCAATCCGCCGCTGTTCGTCAACGGCGAGGGCGAGGCGGCGGTGGAATTCCACTCCGAGCCCGACCCATCGAAGCATGTGCTGGCCCACGTATTCAAGGTGACCGTGGACCCCTATGTGGGGAAGCTGGGGGTGTTCCGCGTGCACCAGGGCACCGTCACCAAGGATACCCAGCTCTACATCGGCGACGGGCGCAAGCCGTTCAAGGTGGGGCATGTATTCATGCTCCGCGGCAAGGAGCATGTGGAGGTGGAGGCCTGTGTCCCCGGGGACATCTGCGCCGTGGCCAAGGCCGAGGACGTTCACTACGACGCGGTGCTGCACGACGCCGCGGAGGACGCCCACATCCACCTGCGCCCGCTGGAGTTCCCGCACCCCATCTACGGCCTCGCGATCCAGCCCAAGCGTCGCGGCGACGAGCAGCGGCTCTCCGACATCCTGCACAAACTGCAGGCCGAGGATCCCTGCTTCCGGGTCGAGCACGTGGCCAGCACCAACGAGACCATCGTGCGCGGCCTGGGCGATCTGCACCTGCGCTGCATGCTGGAGAAGATGCGTACCCATTACGGCATGGAGATCGAGGCCCGCCCGCCGCGCATCGAGTACCGGGAGACCATCACCGGCAAGGCAGAGGGCCACAGCCGCCACAAGAAGCAGACCGGCGGCGCCGGCCAGTTCGGTGAGGTATTCCTGAAAGTGGAGCCGCTGGAGCGGGGCACCGGGTTCGAGTTCGTAGACCAGGTGAAGGGCGGGGTGATCCCGAACCAGTACATCCCGGCGGTGGAGAAGGGCGTGCGCCAGGTGCTGGAAACCGGCTATCTCGCCGGCTACCCCCTGGAGGACCTGAGGGTCATCGTCTACGACGGCAAGAGCCACCCGGTGGATTCGAAGGAAGTCGCCTTCATCTCCGCCGGGCGCAAGGCCTTCCTCGACGCCCTGGAGAAGGCGCGGCCCATCATCCTCGAGCCCATCGTCAACATCGAGATCCACGCCCCGGAGGCGAACATGGGCGACATCACCGGCGACCTGTCGTCGCGGCGCGGCCAGGTGAGCGGCACCGACACCCTGCGCGGCGGCATGGTTTCCATCACCGGGGTGGTGCCGCTGGCGGAACTTTCAAGCTACCAGTCGCGGCTCAAGTCCCTGACCGGCGGCCACGGCACCTACCAGCTCGACTTCAGCCACTACGAGCCGGCGCCCCCCAACATCCAGGCCCAGCTCAAGAGCGAATTCAAGGTGAAGCGGGAGGAGGATTAGCAGGCTGTTGAAGAACCCTCCGGGAGCCGCGTTTGACACGAAAAATGCTCAGATCCTAGGCGCGCGACGAAGGTCGTAGCCAAGACTACGATGCCAAGGAGCGCAACGACGCAGATGGGCATTTTTCGCGCAAACCCGGACGGGGCGCGGCTTTCCGGGCGATCCGCTTTGTCGCTCGCCTTGCGAATGTGCACCCGCCATTCGGCGCGGCTCGCTTCGCGCATCTCATCCCGGAAAGCTGGCGCCGCGGCCCCGAGGGGTTTTTCAACAGCCTGCCTAGGGCTGCGGGCGTCTCCCCGAGCAGGGCGGCGAGGCCTTCGGCG
>DASTHR010000225.1:0-19234 GCA_035718105.1 Burkholderiales bacterium | reverse complement strand
GAGCTGGGGCAGTTGAACCTGCCCCTGCCGCAGCAGATCGAGTTCGCGCGGCTGAACCTCACCTACGCCATCATGAGCAAGCGCAAGCTCATCCAGCTGGTGCAGGAGAAGCATGTGGACGGCTGGGACGACCCGCGCATGACCACGCTGGTGGGCATCCGCCGCCGCGGCTACACGCCGGAGTCGCTGCGCCTGTTCGCCGAGCGCATCGGCGTCTCCAAGGCCGACTCCTGGATTGACTACAGCGTGCTGGAGGACGCCCTGCGGGACGACCTCAACGAGCGCGCCCCGCGCCGGGTCGCGGTGCTGCACCCGCTGAAGCTCGTTATCACCAACTACCCCGAGGGGCGGGAGGAGGAATGCCACCCCCCCAACCATCCCCAGAAGCCGGATTGGGGAAAGCGGGCCATGCCCTTCTCCCGGGAGCTGTGGATCGAGCGCGAGGACTTCGCGGAGCAGCCCCCGAAGGACTACTTCCGGTTGTTCCCCGGCAACCTGGTGCGGCTGCGCTACGCCTACGTGGTGAAGTGCACCGGCTGCGAGAAGGACGCGGCGGGCAATGTCACCGCCGTGCACTGCGAGTACCTGCCGGACTCCAGGTCAGGCACCCCCGGCTCCGACGCCTACAAGGTGAAGGGCAACCTCCACTGGGTGTCCACGAGGCACGCCTGCGAGGCCGAGGTGCGGCTCTACGAGCGGCTGTTCGCGCACCCCTTCCCCGGCACCGGCAAGGGCCGGGAACCCGGCGCGCACATCTCCGCGCCCCACGGCAGCGTTGCCGACGAGACCGGCCGCGAGCAGGCCGCCGAGTTGCGGGAGGACCACGACTTCCTCGATGACCTCAATCCCCACTCCAAGGAAGTGATCACCGCTTACTTGGAGCCTTCCCTGCGCGACGCGCAGCCCGAGGAGCGTTTCCAGTTCGAGCGCCACGGCTACTTCGTCGCCGACCGCCGCGACAGCCGGCCCGGCAAACCGGTGTTCAACCGGGCCGTGACCCTGCGGGATTCGTGGACGAAAGGCTCATGACCCAGGGGACAACGCGGCGCCTGCCCTCCACCTGATCGCCGGCGCCACGCCAGCACGCTCTGACCTCGCGAGCACCGCCGCCCGCGGTGGCGCCTGCCCCCTGCGAAACCGGGATCGGAGCTGTCGCGCAAACACCGTTCCGCACGGGCTCCCGCGGCAACTTATCGGCGGGCCTCATCCTGGAGGTCCCGGAGGCGCCGTTCCAGTTCCTCGATGCGCGCCTTGAGCGGCGCCGTCCGCTCCTCGACTTCCGCCTCGGTGTAGCGCGGCGTGATGTGCTGGGGGCAGTTCCAGTCGAAGGCCTCCACCTCGATCAGCATGACGCGCTCCACCCGGGCGCGGTAGTCGGCTGACTCGACGCGGCGCAAGAGTTCCGCGTCCGCTTCACCTGCCTCCACGGCTCGCATGCGTCCCAGGATCTTGAGCCGGCGGCGATTGGCGTAGTCCATCAGGATCAGCGCGATGCGATCGTTCTTGTTGACGTTTCCCAGCGTCACGTACTGCACGTTTCCGCGGAAGTCCGCGAAGCCCAGGGTGCGCGGCCCCAGCACCTTGAGGAATCCCGGAGGCCCGCCCCGGTGCTGGACATAGGGCCAGCCGGTCTCGCTCACCGTCGCCATGTAGAAGCTGTCGCGCAGGGCAATGAATTCGGCCTCCACGGGGCCCAGTTCGTCGGGAGTCTCGCCGCGGGCTTCGAGGCGCTCGTACGTCGCTCGGGACCCGCGCCGCTCCTGGGCGGCTTTGACGGACTCGGTAAAAGCAATGCGGGCAAAACGGTGGGTCATGGAAATCTCCCTCTGGCGGAGTGTCCGTCCCGGCGCCGATGGCGCCGGGAGGACTCGCCGGATCAATGTTCAGGCGGCGGCGCGGTGGGTGTCAGGCAGGAGTTTGACCTTGGGGAAGTCGATCTCCACCCGGGTCGCCTTGCCGATGACGTTGGTGAAGAAGTTAAGCGCCACCGCGCCTATCACCTCCACGATCTCGGCATCGCTCAATCCCGCGGCCCGGGCGGCATCGAATTCCGCGCCGGTGACTTCGCCGCGGTGCTCGTTGAGCGCCCTTGCCAGGACCACTGCGGCAGCGGCCTTCCGGTCGGCGGACCCGCCCTGCCGGTTGAGCAGCATCTCTTCGTTGCTGAGGCCGGCCTTGCGGCCGATGGCGGTGTGGGCGGAGACGCAATACTCGCAGGCGTTGCTCTCGGCGACCGCCAGGGCAATGCGCTCCTGGGTGGCGTGGTCGAGGGCGCCAGCTCCCAGGCTGGCGTGCATGCCCAGGAAGGCGCCCAGCGCCTTCGGGGAGTGGGCCAACACCCTCAGGAAGGCGGGCACGGCCCCGAGCTGGGACTGAACCGCCTGCAGCAGTTCGCGGGCTTCGCCGGTGGCGGTCTGGGGATCGACGGGTTGAATGCGGGACATGGTTCGGCTCCTTTTCGACGGTTTCGGTTAACTGCGGCGTGCGCAGTGGTGCCCATGATGATTACTGCTACTTATTCAATAAATGGCGATATTGGTATTTGACTGATTCGTTTTATGGAGTAATCTCAGGCCATGGACAAGCTGCGGGCCATGACCGCCTTCGTCGCCATCGCCGACCGGGGGAGCCTGACCGCCGCGGCCGACGTCCTGGGGACATCGCTCCCCTCCGTGGTGCGCACCCTCGCGGCGCTGGAGCGGGAACTGGGCGCGCGGCTCTTCACGCGCACCACCCGCCGCATCGCCCTCACCGAAGAGGGCCGCGATTACCTGGATCGCGCCCGCCGGGTGCTGGCGCAGGTGGAGGACGCGGAGGCAGCGCTCAGCGCCCGCCACGTCATTCCCCAGGGGCGGATCGTCCTCACCTCTTCGGTGATGTTCGGCCGGCTGCACGTGGCGCCCCTCCTGGCGGAGTTCCTGGGTGCGCATCCCCGCGTCAAGGCGGAGTTACTGCTGCTGGACCGGGTGGCGAACCTGCTGGAGGAAGGCATGGACCTGGGCGTGCGCATCGGCCACCTGGCCGACTCATCCCTGGTGGCGATCCCGGTCGGGGAGACCCGGCGCGTGATTTGTGCCAGCCCCGACTACCTGCGGCGAGCCGGCATGCCCGCTGCGCCGAAGGACCTCGCCGCCCACGCCTGCATCCGCTTCACCGGGCTAGCCGCCGGCGGCGAGTGGGAGTTCCGCGAGGCGGGCAAGCCGAAGCGGGTCGGCGTGGACGGCCCGCTCGTCACCAACCAGGTGGACGCCGCCCTGGACGCCACCACGAGCGGACTGGGCTGCGGCATGTTCCTCTGCTATCAGGTGCGGAGCGCCCTCGCCCAGGGAACGCTGCGCCTGTTGTTAGCGAACCATGAGCCGCCGCCGCTCCCCATCCATGTCGTCTATCCCCAGGGGCGGCACATGCCCTCGCGGGTACGTGCGCTGGTGGACTGGTTGGTGCCGCGCCTGCGGCAACGGCTCGCCCCGCATACGCAATCGGGCACTCGGGGGAAGCGCCCGGCGGCAATACGGTCTGGCAGGGGACGCCGCCGCCCCGCATAATGCCCCCACAACAATCCGGAAATGGGCGGAGGAGCGCGTGGAGAGGATCTGGCTGAAGGCGTACCCGGAAGGAATTCCGGCGGACATCGATGTCAACGAGTATTCGTCGCTGCGGGAAGTGCTGGAGCAGAGTTGCCAGCGCTTCCGCGACCTGCCCGCCTTCGGCAACATGGGGGTCAATCTCCGCTTCGGGGAGTTGGACCGGGCGAGCCGGGACTTCGGCGCCTTCCTGCAGCAGGTGTCAGGGCTGCAGAAGGGCGACCGGGTGGCGATCATGCTCCCCAACCTGCTGCAGTACCCCGTGGCGCTGTTCGGGGCGCTGCGGGCCGGGCTCACGGTGGTCAACGTCAACCCCCTCTACACCGCCACCGAGCTGGAGCACCAACTCAAGGATTCGGGCGCCACCGCCATCGTGGTGCTGGAGAACTTCGCCCGCACGCTGCAGGAGGTGATCGCCCGGACGCAGGTGCGGACGGTGATCACCACCCAGGTGGGCGACCTGTTCCCTGCCCCGAAGTCGCTGCTCATCAATTTGGCGGTGAAGCACCTGAAGAAGATGGTGCCGCAGTGGCGGATCGCCGGCACCACCTCGTTCCGGCAGGCTCTGAAGGCGGGCAGCGGCCAGGCGCTGGACCCGGTGCCCCTCGGACACGACGACATCGCCTTTCTGCAATACACGGGGGGCACCACCGGCGTGGCGAAGGGCGCCGTCCTGACCCACGGCAACATGGTGGCCAACCTGGCGCAGCTCGGCGCCTGGATCGCCCGGGACATGCAGGCCGGGAAGGAAACCCTGATTACTCCCCTTCCCCTCTACCACATCTACGCGCTGACAGCGTCCCTGGCGTTCGCCAGGACCGGCGCCCACAACATCCTGATCACCAACCCGCGGGACATCCCTGCGTTCGTGGCCCTGCTGAAGAAGACCCGCTTCAGCGCCATGATAGGCGTCAACACCCTGTACAACGCGCTGCTCAACGCGCCCGGCTTCGCGGAGGTGGACACCCGCGGGCTGAAGATGGCCAACGCCGCCGGCATGGCGGTTCAGCGCGCCGTGGCGGAGAAGTGGAAGCAGGTAACCGGGGTGCCTCTCATCGAGGCCTACGGCCTCACCGAAACCGCGCCCGGCGCGATCGGGAATCCCCTGAACATCTCCGAGTGGACCGGAACGCTGGGCGTGCCGCTGCCATCCACCGAGGTGGCGATCCTGGACGACGAAGGCAAGGCGCTGCCACCGGGCCAGGTCGGCGAGATTGCCATCCGCGGCCCGCAGGTGATGAAGGGTTACTGGAACCGGCCCGACGAAACGGCGAAGGTCTTCACCGGGGATGGCTGGTTCCGCAGCGGTGACATGGGGTTCATGGATGAAAAGGGCTTCGTGAAGCTCACCGACCGCAAGAAGGACATGATCCTGGTGTCCGGCTTCAACGTTTACCCCAACGAGGTGGAGGACGTGGCCATGATGCACCCGGGCGTGCTGGAGGTGGCGGCGGTGGGGATCCCCGACGAGAAGTCCGGCGAGGCGGTGAAACTCGTGGTGTTCAGGAAGGACCCGGCACTCACCGCCGGGGAACTCATTGCCCACTGCCGCAAGCACCTGACCGGGTACAAGGTGCCCCGGATCGTGGAGTTCAGCGCCGAGCCGCTGCCCAAGACCCCGGTCGGCAAGGTGCTGCGGCGGCAGTTGCGGGAGCCGGCGGCGGGGAAATAGGCCTGGCAGGCTCGGCGCGACAGGCATCGGCCGCGTGGCCAGAATATGAATTGACGACCAGGGGCTTTTCGCCCCGGCCACCCGCAGGGAGTTCAAACATTTCTCCCCGCGTTGCCACTGCTGGCAGCGATTCCCAGCGCACCGGGAGCCTCGCAGGAAGTGCAGCCCGGGATGTGGGAGATCACCAGCACGATGGAAATGCCCGGCATGCTCAAGATGGCGCCGCAGATGATGCGCCACTGCTTTACGAAAAAGGACGTCGAAGACAACAAGAAGACGGTGCCTTAGAGCGGCGACAAGAACTGCGAGATGAAGGACTACAAATTGCAGGGCAACACCGCCGCCTGGGCCATGGAGTGCAAGGGCGAGGCCGCCATGACCGGCACGTGACCTTCGGCGCCCAATCCTACACCGGCAGCATGAAAAGCCGGATGAAGCAGGGCGGCAAGACCATCGAGATGAACCAGGTTCTGGTCCGCCAGGCGCGTCGGAGACTGCAAGCAGTGAGCCGGGGCGCGCGCCGCGCTCCCAGAAAAAACCCCGACTGAGCCAACCATCGGGGTTGCGTTGGGAACGGAGCGCCGGCCTCCGGCCTTAGGAACCGGCCGCAAGCAGGCGCTACCTCACAAAGCGGGTTACCTCTTCTTGGCGCCCAGGGCGACGGCGGGCGCAGCGGCGGTTCCCAGGAACCCATGCATCCCGGCCAGGGCCGCGTCGCGACGCTCGATCATGTCTTTCGTGATTTGCCCGAGGTCAAGGGGCATTCCCAGGCCGGCGACCGCGACCCTCGCCCCCACGAGCCTGGCCATTTCGGCCTGGGCGTGGGTCACGATCTCGATCCACCTGCGGGTGACCTCCAGCACCCTGACCACGTTTGTCTGGCAGAGCCCGGGCCAGGCCGTCAGTACGGCGGGTCCGCCTCCCACGGTCAGCGCGGCGTGCAGGGCTTGCGCATTGTCGGCGAACGCCGCGCCGCCGGCTTCGGTCTGCAGCTTGATCAGCCGATCGCTGGCGCTGGAAACGATGGCGGCGATTCGGGTTGCCGTGTCGGCGTAACCCGCGATGACGGGGACGACTGCTTCGTGATGAGTGGACATGATGTGATCTCCGGAAAAGGAAAATGATCAACCGGCATGCAATGCGCTTGCCGGACGGTGCTTGAATTTCGGGAATCGTGCCGCGGTGCGCGGCAGCCTGAATCTGTTGCGGGTACTCGACCCGCCGTGAACTACCGTCGCGCAACCAGGGCGACGGCCGGGTAACTGCTGGACCTGCAGACCTGGCGAAGGGCAGTGGCCCTTCATCAGTAACTCACTATAACACCAATGTTCGGCAATGAATGGACAATCGCCGCCCCGGACGCCGCGTCGCAGAGAGTAAAATAAAATATTGAGGGTTCCCCGCCGGGATCGGGGCGGTGGCGGCGCAAGCGCCGCGGACCGACAACGTCAAAGTCCGGAAATTGTGTATCACGGCGAAAGATTCAACAGCTACAGCCACCTGACGGGCGCCGTGCTGGCCATCACGGGCGCGGTGGTGCTGGTGGTGGTGGCCGCCCTTCAGGGCGACGCGTGGAAAGTCGTCAGTCTCGCGATCTACGGAACATCACTGGTCCTGCTGTACACCGCGTCCACGCTCTACCACAGCACGCGGGGAAGGGTTAAGGGCGTGTTCCGCCGCCTGGACCACGGCGCCATCTATCTGCTGATCGCCGGCACCTACACCCCCTTCACCCTGGTGACCTTGCGCGGACCCTGGGGCTGGTCGCTGTTCGGCGTGATCTGGGGACTCGCGCTGCTGGGTATCGCCCAGGAATTCCTGCTCGGCAGGAAGACCCGAGTGCTTTCGCTGCCGATCTACGTCCTCATGGGCTGGGTCGCCCTGGTCGCCATCGTGCCGCTGGTGGAGGCCCTGGGCTGGGGCGGATTCGCGTGGATCGCGGCCGGCGGCGTGATCTACACCGCCGGAATCGTGTTTTACCTGTTCGACGAGAAGTTCACCCACTGGCACGGCATCTGGCACTTATTCGTAGTCGCCGGAAGTGCCATTCACTACTGCGCGATCTGGCTCTATGTCGTGTGAAGGGGATGGGTGCTACATCTCCCGGCGGCCGCCTACCAACTCAGGCCGCTCAACGCCGTCCACACCCTGGCCTGGGTGGCGCTGGCCTCCAGCCAGGTTGCATGCACCGCGGTGACCTCGATGCCAGCCCCCTCCAGCATCCTGGCGTACCCCTCCATGCTGGCGACCGCGGCGCACTCGGGTCTGCGGCAGTAATACCGGGCCTGGGACAGGCTCAGCTTGTAGCTGATTTTCGCAACCGCTTCGGCGGACATCGGCGTGGCTGGCCCCTACCCGGCGGCCAACAGTTCCTCGATCTCGGCTTCAGATTCAAGCCAGTCCCGCGACTCGGCGCCGGGAGCAAAGCCCCGCCGCTCGGCGCGAAAGTATGCGGCCTCGGAAATCATCTGAAAGCGCCGCTCGGGACTGACGCTCGCCACCCCGGAACCGGTGGAACTATCGACCTCGGGCGCGGCGGCGGCGGAAACGATGACGGGGGACACGCTCTTTAGTCCATGCAATGCGCCGCTTTTCCTGAATCTCGTGATCATGGGCACCTCCTGATGCGGGGAGTCTGAGCCTTTGCAGGCCGGGCAATCACCGAGGCAGCCGGGCGGGTGCGAAATCGATCTGCGATCGCCGAGGGTCTGCCGAACCGCGCAGAATCCGATGAGGGAAGACTGGACTGCGTAACCGCCCGGACTGTGGCTCTGGCAGTGCGATCACTATGTGCGCGAAACGCGGCGATGTCGAGAACAATCTGGATCCCTTGACACACTGAAATCGCGGCGCCCGCACTGCGGGTCATTGCCGGGCAAATCGGGCATAATTGCCCCGTCAGATTCGGTCATATCTTCCTCGATCATCGTCGCCATGAAATATCCGACCGTCGCCCGGTTTCCTTGGGCCACCCGCTCCGACATTGCGCCGTGCAAAAGACCTCCCCGAGGGACCTTCGCGCCCATGGCGGGCGGCCAGCCATGAGCGCCTGGGGCTGCCCCTACGACCTCAACGGCAAGTGCCAGCGGGTGCCGGGCCGCGACTGCGACATGGGCATGAAGGGCTGCGTGCTGTTCGGCCGCTTCACCTTCGCCGACGAGAGCAAAAACGTCTGGCGCCGCAACAAGGAGGAGCGCGAGCGGCGCGCGGCCGAGTCCGCCGGCACGCCGCCTTCCGACGGATCCGGAGAGCAGTGATCCAACCGGCGCGCCGTTCCCGGCGCTCAGGCGGTTGACGCTACTGCCCACCCTGTTTCATGCTAGGCGCGTAGCGTGCCCGGGCCTGCTGTCCGGGCACGGCACGATTCCGGAAGTATTTCGCCACTGAGGAAGGGAGAGATCATGCCGAAGAAGGACGATACCGAGGCCACGCCGCTGCGCCGGGCCTGCGGCACCATGGCGGCGCACATGCTGCTGCTGGAGAAGTACCCCGCGTTTCGCGCCCACCAGTTCAAGCTGGAGCAGGACACCACGCGCCGGCGGATGCAGGGACTGCGGGTCGAGGACCTCAAGCTGGTGACGATCAACGTGGTGATGAACGTGGTCTACAAGACCGCCGCCCAGAACGTCTCCGACACCCAGATCGCGAAGCAGATCGCCACCCTGAACAAGGACTTCGGCGCCACCAACCCGGACAAGTCCAAGGTCCCTGCTCCCTGGAGGGGGCTGGTCACGGACTCCCGCATCCGCTTCAAGCTGCTCAAGGTGATCCGCACCCAGACCACCAAGTCCTCATTCACCCACGATGACGGCATGAAGAAGGCCTCCACCGGCGGCGTGGCACCCCTCAGCCCGGAGAAATACCTCAACCTCTGGGTGTGCGCGCTGAGCGGCGGGCTGCTGGGCTACGCCCAGTTCCCCGGCGGCCCCAAGGCCACCGACGGGGTGGTGATCAACTACCGGGCGTTCGGCAGCGGCGGCACGGCGGAGGCGCCCTTCAACAAGGGGCGCACGGCGACCCACGAGGTGGGGCATTACCTCAACCTGCGCCACATCTGGGCCGACACCGAGGACTGCAGCGGCTCGGACTTCGTCCCCGACACGCCCAACTGCGCCGGGCCCAACTACGGCACGCCCCGGTTTCCCAAGGTGAGCTGCAACAACGGCCCCCACGGCGACATGTTCATGAACTACATGGACTACGTGGACGACGAGGCCATGTTCATGTTCACCACCCAGCAGGTGCTGCGCATGCGCGCCGCGCTGGAGGGGCCACGAAAGGGGCTGATCGCCTAGCGCAGCCGGCCGTGAGCCGCCGCGCCGCCGCGCCGGACCCCCTGTTCGCGACACGCTGGGTCCACGTGTTCGAGGAGGATACCGCCGCGGGCGCCGTGTACCGGCCGGACAGCGACGACCTGCCCCTGTCGCGGCGCCCCCGCGACCAGTTCGAGCTTTCCGCCGACGGCGGCGCCCGGCTGTACCTGCCCGGCGCGGGCGACCGGCCCGAGCCCGTCGCGGCAACCTGGAGCGAGGAAGGCCCGGAACTGGTGATCCGCGCCGGCCGCCCGAGGCGCGAGCTGCGGGTGGTGCGGCGCGAGCCGCGCCGCCTCGTGGTCAAGGTGTCCTGACCCCAAAACCGGATCCCGAATCTCATGGCAAAGACCAAGACTCCCCCCGCCGCGCCGACCTACGAGGTGAGCGAGCGCGTCGCAGCCCAGGCCCTCACCGTCCCCTACCGCCGCCCCCCGGGGGCACCCCTCGCCCGCCCGCTGCGCATCTACACCCTGGACCCCTCGGTGTCCCACCGCATCGGCGGCGTGGCCACGGTGCAGGTGCCCTACGAGGACCTGGAGCCGGGCCCCTCGGGCGCCCTGTTCGAGATCGACGGCTCGGGCGCGCCGGAGCCGCTGAAGGCGGAGCCGCTGGACCTGGACCATCCCCACCTGCTGCTGTCCGCGGGCCTCTCCCCCAGTCCCGGCAACGGGCAATTCCACCTGCAGATGGCCTACGCCGTGTGCAGCCTCACTTACGCGGCCTTCCGGCGCGCCCTGGGTCGCGACATCGCCTGGGCCGGCGGCGTCCCCGCCGGCAGCTCCGGCGCGCGGCGGCTGCGGGTCCGCCCGTTCGCGATGCGCGAGGGCAACGCCTATTACGACCGGGACGAGGGAGGCCTCTCCTTCGGTCACTTCCGCGCCGGCGCCAACCCGGCCGGGCACACCGTGCCCCGGGGCCTGGTCTTCACCGGGCTGTCTCACGACGTCATCGTCCACGAGACCACCCACGCGCTGCTGGACGCCCTGCGCTCCCAGTTCTACGCGCCGACCCATCCCGACGTGCTGGGCTTCCACGAGGGCTTTGCGGACCTGGTAGCCCTGTTCCTGCACTTCAGCTATCCGGACGTCGTCGAGCAGGCGATGCGGGAATGCCGCGGCAACCTCACCCACGCCGGCCTGCTCTCGGAACTGGCTCAGGAATTCGGCCACGCACGGGCCAGGGCGGGCCATGCCTCGGCGCTGCGCTCGGCGCTGGACGTGCAGGGGCTCGCCGCCTTCGACTCCGATGCCTTCCTGCCCGGCGCCAAGGGTCCGGTCCCTTATTCCGAGGATCTGGAGGAGCATGCCCTGGGCTCGGTGCTGGTGTCGGCGGTGTTCGAGGCGTTCACCACGATTTACCGGCGCAAGAGCGAGCGCCTGCTGCGGCTCGCGGGCATCGCCCCCTCGGAGCTGGGGCAGCGCGAGCTCGGCGGCGAGCTTGCCCGGGCGCTGGCCCAGGAGGCGAGCGACCTCGCCGACCAGTTCCTAAACATCTGCATCCGTGCCGTGGACTACTGTCCGCCGGTGGACATGTCCCTGGGCGATTACCTGCGCGCCATGGTCACCGCCGACGCGGAACTGGTGGGAAGGGACAAGTGGGGCTACCGGGAGGCGCTGATGCGCTCCTTCCGCCGGCGCCGGATGTTCCCGCGCCACGTGGAGTTCATGTCCGAGGACGCGGTGAAATGGCAGCCGCCGGACAATCCTGTGCACATTCCCGGGCTCGCCTTCCGCGAGCTGAGCTTCAACGGTGACCCCGGCCAGCCCGCCGACGCCCGCGAACTGCAGCGGCAGGCCGACGCCTTGGGCGCCTTCGTCAGCGCCCCCGCGCACGCGCCCCTGTTCCGGCTGGTGGGGCCCGGCGCCACGCTCCCCAAGGGCGTGGAATACGCGTCCCTGCCCCGGGTGGAGTCGGTGCGCTGCGCGCGGCGCGTGGCACCGGATGGGCGCATCGTCTTCGACCTCATCGCCGAAGTGCTGCAGTCCGGAACGGCGCGCTACAAGGGGGAGCTGTTCGACTTCAGCGGCGGGTGCACCATCGTCATCGACCCGGAAGGCGCGGTGCGCTATGTGGTCCACCGGCGCCTGGACAGCGCCGAGCGCCAGGCGCGACAGCACGCTGCGATGCGCGGGCGGCTGAAGCGCTACTGGAAAAAGGAGAAAGGCCGTTACGTGCCACAGCAGGGAATGCTGCGCCTGCTGCACGGCATCGCCCCGGCAAAGCGCGCCCGCCTTATCCAGGAGGATTAAACCCCATGCAGCTCACCAGCGTAAAAATTGAAAAGCCCGAGGCCACCAATTTTGTCCTCGGCCAGACCCACTTCATCAAGAGCGTGGAGGACATCCACGAGGCGCTGGTGGGCGCGGTGCCGGGCATCAAGTTCGGGCTCGCCTTCTGCGAGGCCTCCGGCAAGTGCCTGGTGCGCTGGTCGGGCACCGATGCCGCCATGATCGAGCTCGCGAAGCAGAACGCCCGGGCGCTGGGCGCGGGCCACAGCTTCATCGTGTTTCTCGGGGACGGTTTCTTTCCGCTCAACGTGCTCAACACCCTGAAGATGGTACCCGAGGTGTGCCGCATCTTCTGCGCCACCGCCAACCCCACGGAGGTGATCCTCGCCGAAACGGCCCGGGGCCGCGGCATCCTGGGCGTGGTGGACGGCTCCGGCCCGCAGGGCATTGAGGGCGACGAGGATATCCGCTGGCGCAAGGACTTGCTTCGGCAGATCGGCTACAAACTCTGAGGCAACCCCGCTCGGTCAAGGTGCTGCTCATGGCCGCGACGGCCGGCTGAAGAATTCCTTCGTCAGAAAATCCTCCAGCCCGGCCGTGTCCTCGGGGCGCGCCGACAGGGTGAGTTCCTGGCCCAGGCGGTGCGAGATCCACAGGAAGTCGCCGTCGGTGTTCTCGCGGATGATCTGGATCATCCTGCGCACGACGGCAAGCTGGATGGTGCTGTTGCCGCCCTTGCGCACCTCGATCAGCTGCGTGGTGTTCCGCTGGATGTCAGGGTTCCAGCCGAAGAACAGGAACTCGGCATCGTCGTAGCCCACGCGCCGGATCTCGAAGATCCCGCCCCCCGCCTGTCGCCCGTCGACGAAGGTCGGCTTGCGGTCCAGCCCCAGATTCGCGGTGACGACCTGGTCCCGCGGATCGACGGGCTTGGTGGCCGGCGGCGCGGGCACGGTGGGGTCGTAAGACGTGACCTCGCCCCGCGCCCGGCGCTGGGCGGCGATGTAGGAAGCGAGATCGTCCGCCGGCGGTGCCGGCCTCGGCCGCGCCGGCGCTGGCACTTCGGCAACGGGGCGTTCGAGTGCAGGCGCCGGCGGTTTCGACGGCAGACGCGGTGCCGTCATTCGCGGCGGCGCCTTTGCCGGCGCGGGAGGTTTGCGCTGGACCGCAGGCGCCGGAGCCGCGGTCGGCGGCGGCATCGAAGCGGGCGGGGCTCGCGGGGCAAGCTGCACCTGCAACCGGCTGCTCGCCGCATTCGGCCCGGCACGGTCGGACAACAGTTGGTGCTGCCGCGGCAGCCAGCCCCAGATCATCAGGGCGTGCAGCAGCATCGAGAGGACGAGCGCCACCCGGAATGCCGTACTCGGGACGCGGTGGCGATACCGGCGGAGATCGTCAGGCGGCTGGTTCATCGTCCGGGTGCAGAGCACGTAGCGCTCTGGTCCTTCGCTGCGCCGCGGTTCGCCCGGGATCGCCGCGCTCCAGGGCCAGCCGCCGGAGTTGCTCGGCTTCATGGACGGCATCCTGCTGCGGGACGTATTTCATGACCATCAAGGAGCCCACATTCCTGTGCCCGTTTCACACCACCGAATCCGATTCGGCGGGAATCGTGGCCGTGGTTCTGCGGCGAGCACCGGAATTCGCGGATGCGCCGAGCCGGTAAGCGGGCCGCTGGACGTCGGCCGGAAACGTGACGAAACTGGGCCGGGGAGCGACCTGCCGATCTACGAAGCCACGGTGGAGCGGGTGTGCCGACGCCTGTCCGAATGTCAGGCCGCGGAGACCGCCGCTTCCGGCGGCAGGGCGATCGTGCCGTCGGTGCTGAACTGGTAGTCGCGGAACACGTGTTCCGCGCTCAGGATCCGGTAGCTGCCGTCGGGCAGGCGGCGCGTGGTGTCCTTCAGGCGATAGGCGTAGTGTCCGCAGGTCCAGATGTCGAAGTTGCGCATGTGGGTGCAGAGGCAGGTCTTGTCCCGCACCGAGATCTTCTTTGCCTCGGGGTGCGCCGCCACTTCGGCGTTGTAGGCCTTGATGTACGCGCAGTTCCCCGAGCCGTCCAGCAGGTAGCCGTAGGCCTCGCAATTGGGGCGGATGCCGGCGCCTATGCCGGGACTGCTGCGCAGCATGCGCATGGGGTAGCCCGTGGGCGACAGAGTGTTGACCTCGATGTCCTGCTCGTCGGCCTTGAAGTATTCCTGCTTCACCTTGGCCGGCAGCCCGCACTCCTCGCTCACGGTGAAGCGGGTCGCCACCTGCACCGCGGCGCTGCCGGCCTCCAGGAACGAGACAGCGTCCGAGCCGGTGAAAATTCCGCCCGCGGCAATCACCGGGATGCTGAGATGCTCCGCCTTCAGGTAATCATGGATCTCGTTGACGATGGCGTGCAGGTCGTACTGCGCCCAGTCCATCCCGAAGCCCAGGTGGCCGCCCGCCAGCGGCCCTTCCACGATGACGAAGTCCGGCAGCCGGTTAAGCTTCGCGTTCTTGCGCAGGAAAAGCTGCAGCGCCCGCAGCGACGAAACGATGATGCCGAGCCTCGCGTCGCGGAAACGCGGGTGGTCCTCCATCAGGGCGAAGGAGCCGAGGTGCAGGCCGGCGCTGAGGGTAATCCCGTCGATGCCGGCGTCCAGCGCCGCGCAGAGCCGAACGCGCAGAGTCTCCCGGGGCGCGTTCATGGTGAGCTTCTCCATGCAATTGACGAAGATTAGGCCGGAGCCGCGCTTGGCCTCCATGGTGCGGCCCACGTGCATGCGGGTGGCCTCCGCCAGCCGCTCAAGGTCGAATTTCACCGCCAGCTTGTCGGGGTTGGCGACGTTGTATTTGTAGAGCTTGGATTTTTCCTTGACGAAGTGGGTCTGGAAGCGCCGGTCGGCCACGGTGGGCACCATGGCATCGGAAATATGGCCGACCCCACCCAGGCGGGCGGCCTCCAGCGCAAGTTCGGCGGTGGAGATATCCACGCCCATCCCACCGATGACGATGGGCACCAGTTCCTGCCTGCCGAAGCGCAGGCGGAAATCATCTACTCGTCTCATTGGTATCCGTTTTCGCTCAAGCCGCAATCGTATCAGGCCACAGGCCGAAAGTCGCGGCCCCGGCCCTGGAACCCGCGCCAAGCAAGCGGAAACCCGCCTCAGCCCGTATAATTATGCCCCTCGATGCGCGCCCGCGAGCAGCCAAGCCCTTCACACACCATGACCACCCGCCCGCTGGAAAACCTGAACGTTGCCGCCCTGGATCTGATGCCCTCGCCGGAGGAAATCCACGTCCGGGTGCCGATCACACCGAGGGCGGAAGCAGCCGTTTTCGAGGGAAGGGAAACCATCAAGGCAATCCTGGACCGACGCGACCCGCGCGTGTTCGTGGTGGTGGGCCCCTGTTCCATCCATGACCCCGTTGGCGGGCTGGATTATGCCCGGCGCCTGAAGCGGCTCGCCGAGGAAGTCCGGGACACCCTGTACCTGGTGATGCGGGTTTATTTCGAGAAGCCGCGCACCTCCACCGGCTGGAAGGGCTTCATCAACGACCCGCGCATGGACGACTCGTTCCATATCGAGGAAGGGATGGAAAAGGCCCGCGGCTTCCTGATGCAGGTGGCGGAGCTCGGGTTGCCCGCGGGCACCGAGGCGCTGGATCCCATCGCGCCCCAGTACCTGGGCGACCTCATCAGCTGGACGGCCATCGGCGCCCGCACCTCGGAATCCCAGACCCATCGCGAAATGGCAAGCGGGCTTTCCACGCCCGTGGGATTTAAGAACGGCACCGACGGCGACCTGGGGGTGGCGATCAATGCCATCAAGTCTGCCTCCAGCCCCCACAGCTTCCTAGGCATCAATTTCCAGGGCCGCTCGGCGGTGGTGCGCACCCGGGGCAACCCCTACGGCCACATCGTGCTGCGCGGCGGCGACGGCCAGCCCAACTACGACACCGTGAGCATTTCCATGACGGAGCAGGCGCTGGAGAAGGCGAAGCTCGCGAAGAACATCGTGGTGGACTGCTCCCATGCCAACTCGCGCAAGGACCCGGCACTGCAGCCGCTGGTGCTGTCAGACTGCGTGCACCAGATCCGCGACGGCAACCGCTCCATCGTCGGTCTGATGATCGAGAGCAACCTGGTGGCCGGAAACCAGCCCATCCCGAAGGACCTCTCGAAACTCGTCTACGGCTGCTCGGTGACCGACGCCTGCGTGGACTGGCACACCACCGAGAAGATGCTGCGCGAGGCCCATGGCGTGCTGAAGGGCCTGCTCCCGGGGCGCAAGGCCGCAGCCTGAGGAATCCCCCTCGGGGCGTCTCCAGCCTGCACTGCCGGGTCGCACCCGCGGCGCCTCAGCGCCGGGGAAGATTCGCGGCTTCGAAGTCCAGGTCGACCGGCAGCGGGCGCGCCGGATAATGGAACGCCACCGGCCCCTCCGGCTCGGCGTTGAGGAACTGGTGGACCGAGGAATTCGCAGAATGCACCATCTCCTCGGGCGTACCTTCCCCCACCAGCACGCCGTCGGAAATGAAGAAGGCGTGATCCACCACCTTCATCGACTCCGACACGTCGTAAGTCACGACGATGGAGGTGGCGCCCAGGGCATCGTTCAGTCGCCGGATAAGCCGCGCGATCACGTTAAGCGATATCGGGTCCAGTCCGGCGAAGGGCTCGTCGTAGATGATGAGCATGGGGTCGAGGGCGATGGCGCGGGCCAGTGCCACGCGCCGCGCCATGCCGCCGGAGAGTTCCCCGGTCATCATAGAATGGGTACCGCGCAGACCGACCGAATGCAGCTTCATCAGCACCAGGTCGCGGATCATGTCGTCCGGCAGCTTCGTGTGTTCCCGCAGCGGAAAGGCGATGTTCTCGAACACCGAGAGGTCGCTGAACAGCCCGCCGGCCTGGAACATGACCCCGATGTTCCGGCGCAGCGCGTAGAGGGCATCGTTGTCGAGTTCGTGGATCACATTGCCGTCCACCTTCACCCTGCCCCGCGCCGGCCGCAGCTGGCCGCAGATCAGGCGCGTAAGCGTGGTCTTTCCGCAGCCGCTGCTGCCGAGAATGGCGACCGTCCTGCCGCGGGGAATCTTCAGGCTGAGCCCGTTGAGGATCCGGCGCCCGCCATAGGCGAAGTGCAGGTCCTCCACTTCCACCAGCCATTCGTTGGCAACCGTCACCATATCTGCCCCGAGGATACGGGGGCAGCCTCCGGCGCCCGCCCCCTCGACAAGCGCCATGATATCCGAGGACAATGAAGGCGGCCATGAGGAGACTGATCAACATCGCGATGCTTGCCGGCTTGGCCGGCTGCGCCGCACTGGAGCGCTCCCCCCAAACGGCGCAATACGCCTGTGACTCCGGCAAGAGCTTCAGCGTCACCTACCACCCCTCGGGTGACACCGCGCTCATCGAGATCAAACAGATGCGCTTCCCGGTACGGCGGGAGGTGTCGGCCTCGGGCGCCAAGTACTCCTGCGACGTCCTCACCCTCTGGACGAGGGGGCGGGAAGCCACGCTGGACATGGAAGGCGAGCCCGCATACCGGAACTGCCGCGAAGCGGAGCCGCCCGCTTCCCGCTGAGCACGAAGGATTCGAGATGAAAACAAGCGCGGGCTGGATGTGCCTGCTGGCGCTGCTTGGGCGCCCTACCCTGGCCGCGGACCCCGCAATGGTCGAGCGCGAGGTCTGGCTGTGCAAGGGTGTAACCCAGAGCGCACCGGGAGAGCCGCTGCAACCCGAGGCGCGTCGCCTCGAATTCGACTTCACGAGCGGCGACCTGCTGATGAGCGTGGGCACCAGCCAATACCGGACGCGCTTTCAGGCGAGCCCCAGGCATTACGAAGCCATGTTCAACCTGACGCTCGAAGGCGGGGTTCAGGTGACGGAGAGCTTGCACCTGATCCGCGCGAAGGGCCAGATCACGGCCACGGCACGAACCGCCGACGGCCGGCAGATGCGCCTGTTCCGCTCCAACTGCCACCCGGAAGGCGTGCCCGAGAAATAGGCAGCAGGAACCGCCCGGAGCGGCCGAATACGGATCACAATTAACGTGGCCAAAAAAAAGCCCGCCGAGGACGGCGGGCAAGCTTGAGGCCGCGCATGACGCGCTCGAATAACCGGTTACCGGGCTGCATGCAACGGGCGTCCACGGGCAGAATGTTGGCCGGTTGGAAACCCCACGACCCGATGTAAGGAATAGTCTGACACATTTTCAAAGCCCTGGGATGTGAACGAATTCACTGCCGGGCTCTCCGCAGAGGCACCGGACGCCCCCGAACAGCGTCAGGTCGCGTCGAGTGTCTGCTCACCAGCCACCGCCGCCACCCCCACCGCCGCCGCCGCCGGAGGATCCGCCACCGCCCCCGCCGGAACCGGAGCCGGGGGCAGCGGACGACGAAGCAATGGCGCCGGACAGGCTCCCGCCCAAGGCCGAACCGAAGCCGCCGAGGCTGGCGCTGTCCCAAAGTGAGCCCCGATACCAGGAAGGGGAGTGGACGGTTCCCGCCTGTGCCGGCGTCCGGAACTGTTCCGCGAATTGCTCTGCCCACTCGTTTTCAACGTCCAGGGCCAGGGCATAGGGCAGGTATTTCTCAAACAGCTCGGGGGTGAGCTCCGGGGGGTGCAGCAGCTGCAGGCGGTCCCGCTCCGCCACCGAGAGGTACATCCGGAAACCCCCGAGCGCGTCATATACGTGGCGTCCCGCCAGGGTAGGCGCCTTGAGCCACTCGTAAAAGCCCCAGTTGAGCGCCACCAGCGCCACCAGGGTGGCGACGCTGAGCCAGGAGCCCAGCATCAGCAACATGCCCAGGCCGAACAACTCGCCCACCACGAAGGGAATGGCGAACAGTGTGATGAACACGGCCCCGAAAGCGTTGCCCGGCTTTTGGCGCACCGAGCGCCAGGCGGACACCACCTGCTTCAGCAGCATCACCACGCCGAAGGTCCAGAAGGTGAGCCAGAGGATGATGAACAGCGAGGCGGCGCCCTCCTCGCCCCCCTGGGCGATGGCGGTCGCGGCCTGCACGGCGAAGGAGACCAGCAGCCCGGGCAGGGTGTAGAGGCCGTTGGTCACGAAATGGGACTTGTAGTAGGCGTTCTTCAGGTCCGCCTCGAGATTCTTGAGGGCGGCCGTCAGCAGGTGACGGTTCGACTGCTTGAGCTCGAAGGACTTTCCCGGCGCCAGCGAGAAGGCGCCCGCCAGCCGCCGCTCCTCCGGCGGCAGCTGCGGCTCCCGGGCCCGGTCCGCCAGCGCCAGCACGAAATCGCCGCCCTCCTCCTCGATCCGGAGGTAGCCCCGAATCGCCATGTCGATCACGGCGCAGGCAAAGGTCCTGTGGTCGAAGCCCATGCGCGCCAGGTAGCGCGCTGCCGCCGGCGAGATGCCCTTCGGTGGTTCGAACAGAGGTATGATTACTCCGCCCTTGGGATCCTTTCCGAACAGGCGCCACACCAGGTA
>DASTHR010000224.1:0-5042 GCA_035718105.1 Burkholderiales bacterium | reverse complement strand
TACCTGAATGGAGAATTCATGCCGCTGGAGGAAGCGCGGATCCCCGTGCTCGACCGCGGCTTCATCTTCGGCGACGGCGTGTACGAGGTGATCCCGGTGTATTCGCGCCATCCCTTCCGGCTGGCCGAGCACCTGAGGCGGCTGCAGCACAGCCTGGATGCCGTGCGCATTCCCAACCCCCACTCCGACGCCGATTGGGCGCGGCTGATCGGGCAGGTGATTGCCCGCAACGAGCCCGAGGACCAGGGCGTCTACCTCCAGGTGACCCGCGGGGTGGCCAGACGCGACCACGCCTTCCCGAAGGGGGTGGCGCCCACGGTGTTCGTGATGAGCAACCCCCTGGTCACGCCCCCCGCCGAGCAGGTGACCAACGGCGTTCCCGTCATCAGCGCCAGCGACTATCGGTGGCTGCGCTGCGACATCAAGTCGGTGGCGCTGCTGGCCAATTGCCTGCTGCGCCAGCTGGCGGTGGACGCCGGCGCGGTGGAGACGGTACTGATCCGCGACGGCTTCGTGACCGAGGGCTCGGCCAGCAACCTGCTGCTGGTCAAGGACGGCGTGCTGCTGGCGCCGCCCAAGAACCATCTGATGCTGCCGGGCATCACCTATGACGTGGTGCTGGAGCTGGCCGCGGACCACGGCGTCCCCCACGAGGTGCGGGAAGTGACCGAGCTGGAGCTGCGCGCGGCGGATGAGCTGATGCTCACCTCCAGCACCAAGGAGGTCCTCGCCATCACCAGCCTCGACGGCAGGCCCGTGGGCAACGGCCGGCCCGGCCCCGTGTTCGCGAAGCTGCACCGCCTGTACCAGGAGTTCAAGCAGACCGTGATGCGCCAGCCGGCAACGGCGTGAGAGGAGGGGGTGATGGAGGGCGAAGTATCCGCCATCGAATACCCCTGCGACTTCCCCATCAAGATCATGGGGACGACGCAGCCCGGTTTCGCCCAGGCCGTGACCACCATCCTGCGCCATCACGCCCCGGACTTCGACCCGGCAACCCTGGAGATGCGCTCCAGCCGCCACGGCAAGTACCTGAGCCTCACCGCGATCATTCGCGCCACCTCCCGGGAGCAGCTCGACGCCCTGTACCGGGAACTGGGCGACCATCCCATGGTGTCCATGGTGCTTTGATCGGATTGCGTTATGCGGATCGAGGATTGCGTGAGACGCCGATGACGACATCTCCAGTCCAAGCGGTCTCCCGCGACGCGATCCGCGATCCGCGATCCGCGATCCTGGTCCGCTACCTCGGCCGCGCGGAGTACGTTCCCACCTGGGAGGCGATGCGGAACTTCACCGCGTCCCGGGACGCGGCCACCGCCGACGAGCTGTGGCTGCTGGAGCACCCGCCGGTGTTCACCCAGGGCCAGGGCGGCAGGCCCGAGCACCTGCTCGACCCGGGACAGGTCCCCGTCGTGCGCATCGACCGCGGCGGCCAGGTCACCTATCACGGGCCGGGGCAGGCCGTGATCTACCTGCTGCTGGACCTGCGCCGCAAGGGCTATGGCGTGAAGGAGCTGGTGCGGCGCATGGAACAGGCCGTGATAGACTTGCTCGCGGAATACGGCGTGGCCGCGGCGCGGCGCGCGGGCGCGCCGGGCGTGTACGTGGGCGGCGCCAAGGTCGCGGCCCTGGGGCTGCGGGTGCGGGCGGGCTGCTGCTACCACGGCCTCGCGTTCAACGTGGACATGGACCTGGAACCCTTCCGCCGCATCAATCCCTGCGGCTATCCCGGCCTGGCGGTGACCCAGTGCCGGGATCTGGGCATTCCCGGGTCCGCGGAAACCCTGGGCGAGATGCTCGCCCACAAGCTGATGGCGAACCTCTGATGCCTGAAAACCGCCAGAAGGGCGAAGCCAAGACCGCGCGCATCCCCGTCAAGGTGGTGCGCCAGGAGCCGCTGAAGAAGCCGTCCTGGATCCGCGTCAAGTCGCCATCGAGCGAAACCTTCTACCGGGTGAAGCGCCTGCTGCGCGAGCAGAAGCTGCACACCGTGTGCGAGGAGGCCTCCTGCCCCAACATCGGCGAGTGCTTCGGCAAGGGCACCGCCACCTTCATGATCCTGGGCGACCTGTGCACCCGCCGCTGCCCGTTCTGCGACGTGGCCCACGGCAAGCCCCTGCCGCCCGATGCCGAGGAGCCGGCGCACCTGGCGCAGTCGGTGGCGACCCTGGGGCTGCGCTACGTGGTGATCACCAGCGTGGACCGGGACGACCTGCGGGACGGCGGGGCCGGGCATTTTGCGGCCTGCGTCCGCGCGGTGCGGGAGCGCTCCCCCGCCACCCGCATCGAGGTGCTGGTGCCGGACTTCCGCGGGCGCCTGGAGCCGGCCCTGGAAGCCCTGGGCACCTGCCTCCCGGACGTGCTCAATCACAACTTGGAGACCGTGCCCCGGCTCTACCGCCAGGCGCGGCCCGGCGCCGACTACGCCCACTCCCTGCGCCTGCTCAAGGAGTTCAAGGCCCGCTTCCCCTTCGTGCCCACCAAGTCGGGACTGATGGTGGGCCTGGGGGAAACCGACGGGGAAATCCTGGAGGTGATGCGCGACCTGCGGGCCCACGACGTCGAGATGCTCACCATCGGCCAGTACCTGCAGCCCTCGGGCGGACACCTGGCGGTGGCCCGCTACGCGCCCCCGGAGACCTTCGCCACGTTCGAGCGCATGGCGAAGGAGATGGGCTTCGCCCACGCCGCCTGCGGCCCCATGGTGCGCTCCAGCTACCATGCGGACCAGCAGGCGCATCTCGCCGGGGTCGTCCTGGAATGAAAGGGCGAACGGCCGGCGCCGCTTGATGCGCCGGGTTCTTCGCAATGGCTCGCCGCGACACCCACCCTCGCAACGGAAGGCTGACTCAGGAGGACACCACCATGCGCAAGCTTGCCGCCCTGCTCGTCGTATCCCTGCTCGCGCTCCCCGCCCTCGCCGGCCTGGAGAGCCTTACCAACAAGGACGCCACCGGCGGGCTGAAGGAAGCCCTCACCCAGGGCGCCCAGTACGCGGTCAACGCCCTCGGCAAGGAAAACGGATTCTACGGCGACCCGCGGGTGAAGATCCCGCTGCCCGAGAGCCTGCGCAAGGTGGAGAAGCCCATGCGCATGATGGGCATGGGCAAGGATTTCGACGAACTGGTACTGTCCATGAACCGCGCCGCGGAGGCCGCGGTGCCCGAGGCCAGGGCACTGCTCACGGACGCGGTGAAGAAGATGACCGTGGAGGATGCCAAGCAGATCATCGGTGGGGGCGAGACCGCCGGCACCGAGTATTTCAAGAAACACACCGAGACGCCCCTGGCGAAGAAATTCCTGCCCATCGTGAAGCAGGCCACCGACAAGGTGGGCCTCGCCCAGCAGTACAATTCCCTGGCCGGCCAGGCCCGGTCATTCGGCCTGGTGAAGGACGACCAGGCCACCATCGAGCAGTACGTCACGAAGAGGACCCTGGACGGGCTCTACCTGATGATCGCCGAGGAGGAGAAGGCGATCCGCAAGGACCCCGTGGGGCAGTCCAGCGCGCTGCTGAAGAAGGTGTTCGGCGCGCTGCGCTAGACCGCGAGCAGGTGGCGCAGCGCCAGGGCCGCGCCCATGAAGATCAGGGCGATGCCCGCCCAGCGCATGGTGGTGAGCAGGTTGCGCTCGCCCGGGGGCAGCTCGCCGGCCTTCTTCTCCAGCTGACGGCACCATTGGAAGCCGACGAAGCCGGCAACGACCATCAGGATGTATGTCACCAGGGGATTCATCTCCGCCACCTACCTTGCCGCGGCCTGGGACGCCCAGGCCAGTATCTCCGCCACCAGCTGGTCGGCCGCCGCGGCCAGCGCCCGGGCGCCGCCCGCGGCATCGGCACCTGGCGCCGGCTTCTCCGCAGTGAAGTTCTTCTGCGCCACCAGCACCCGGCCCTCCCGCACCAGGGTGGCCCGGGCCCGGGCCACGCCGCGGCTCGCCTGGGGCGAATCGAACACCTGGCTGAACTCCTCCAGCTCCACCCGCAGCACGTAGTCCGTCCTCACGCCCTCGGTGTCACGCACCGTGCGGCCCGCCGACTGCGCCGCCTGGCGCAGCCGCTCGGTGAGCAGCTGCGCCGGGGACGAGACCCAGCGGCTCTCCCCGTAGCCGTGGTAGCGCAGCGGGTCCTGGTAGGCGAGGCGGTACTGCAGCGTCGGCGACTCCAGCCACTCCGGGGCGGTCACCCGCGCCACGGCGAGGCTCCCGCTGAGCTTCGGGGAGTTCGGGGCCGCCGGCGTTCCGAAGTCGTAGAGCGCGGGCGACGGCCGCTGCTGCGGGCCCAGGGCGCAGCCCGCCAGCGCCAGAGCGAGGAGCAGGACGCCGCGCCGCATCAGCGCACCCCCGCCGGAGCGCTGAAGCCGGGCTCGCCGGGGCCGGGCGGAGGCGCCGGCCGGCCGAACACCAGGCTCTGGGGCTGCTCCTCCAGGCTGCGTACCAGCCGTTCGAGGCGGCGGGTGGCCCGGGTCATTTCGTCGGTGAGCAGCACGATGCGCGGCACCGCGTTGGCGGTCACCGCGTCCCCCAGTTCCCGGCTGGTGGCCCCCACCTGCTCCGTCGCCCGGGCGAAGCGCTCGATGGCGCCGTCGTCGGCACCGAGCTTCGCCATCACCGCCTCGGCGCGCCTGAGCATCTGGCTGGCATCCGCCACCACGCCCGGCAGGGCCTTGGCGGTGACCTGCAGGTCGGCCACCAGGCCGTCCATGCGCTGGGTGGTGGAGTTGAGGTTCGCGAGCAGCTGCGTCAGGCGCTCCTGGTTCTCCGGGCTGAGGATTGCATTCACCCGGTTCGCGGTCTCGGTCACGCTGGCAAGCAGCGTGCGTCCCGCGCTGGTGAGCTGTTCCACGGTGGACTGGCGCACCGGGATGCGGGCCGGATTCAGGGCGCTGGTGACCAGTTCCTCTTTGGAGCTACCGTCGTCCTCGAGCTGCACATGGGCGATCCCGGTCACCCCCTGGAAGCCGAGCTGGGCGTAGCTGGACTTGGTGAGCACCACGCCCTCGTCCACCAGCACCCGCACCAGGATCTCACGCTGGTTCTCC
>DASTHR010000223.1:0-14841 GCA_035718105.1 Burkholderiales bacterium | reverse complement strand
GCCTCGGTGCGGGAGACTTCGAGATTGCGCGCCGGGTCCCAGCTATAGGTGGTGCGCACGCCGCGGAAGTCGGTGCGGGCGGTGACGTTTCCCCGGGCGTCGTAGACCGTGGACTGGGCCGACTGTCCGCAGGCGGCGCAGGGCTGGCTCAGTTTCGCCAGCCGGTAGAGCCGCTGGGTCTGGGTGAATTCGTAGCCGCGGACTGTCCCCAGGGGATCGGTGACGGTGGCGAAATTGGTACTGGTGGGACTGTAGGCGATGGCGTGGCGCTGCGCGCCGTCGGCGTGTTCGGTGAGCAGCGCGCGGCCGGCGTCGTCATACCCGAAAGTGGCAAAGCGCTCGCCATTTTCGTCCACGATCCCGGTCAGGGCGTGGAGCAAGCGCGGATGCTCGTACCGATAGGCGCGCAGCGCGCCGTCGGGCCGGGTGACCGTGGCCAGGTTCCCCGCCGCGTCATAGGCATAGCGGTGCAGCGCGCCCCCGGGGTCCTCGATGCTCGCCACCCGCCCCAAGCCGTCGTAGGCGAGGCGAAGCGAGCGCCCGGAGGGCGCCACCACCCGGGTGAGCAACCCCGGGCCGGGCGCGACCTCGGGAGGGGTGGTCGCGTCGCTGTACTCGAAACTCCAGAGGAGCCCTGCGCGGCTGGTGACGGACAGCAGCCGGCCGGACGGGTCATAGCGCTCCATTTCGTCGGTGTCGGCGACGCGATACTCCCAGGCGGTGAGGGTACCCGACACATCGCGCAGGGCGGCGAGCCGGTCGTTGACGTCGGGGTCGCCCCCATAACCCTCGGCCGTGGCGCGGAACAGGTGGATGCGCCCGTCCGCGCGGCGTGCGTTCACGGCGAGCGCCGCGTCGTCCACCCCCAGGCTGCGGTCGAAGCCCAGGCGCCAGTTCTCGCCGATGGCGATCCGCGCGCCGCTGCCGCTGCTGTTGTAGTGGCGCTCGATGGCGAGCCCGCCCGCTGCCCCACCGCCCCGATAATCCACCTCCACTTGGTACTTGTTGCCCGTGGCCGGATTGACCGGGTTGCCCACCGCGCACACGCCGCCCGGACCGGCGTTCTTGGGAAACAGCGACGTCAGGCACACGGGATCAAGGGCGTTGCCATCCGGACCGCTCCCATAGGTATGCCAGCCCTCGGGACAGGCGAAGTCCATTCTGACACCGGCGATGGTCTGCCCCCAGAGCCACGGCCGCCCGTCCGGGTAGTAGGGCTGCACCCCGCAGCTCGTGGCGAAGCTCGACAACCAGGGCTTGCCCTCGCGCACGATCCCCGTATAAAAGGGCGTGCCGCAGGGGGTTCCCCGCGTGTAGCGCAGGCCGCCGGAGAGTTCGGGATGGGCCTGAGCGTAGGCGTTGTACGCAGCCAGCAGGTCGTCCATGCAGCTCGCGACATCCTCGCCGCTGCCCTCGATGGCGTTCAGCCGGCACACCCAGGGCTCAGTCCGGGCATTGTATTCGCAGAAGTACGCGCTTCCCCTTTGAGCGCAATTGTTCGGATAGTCGCGGGACCCCGACTCGGCAGCGGGAACCTGCGCAGTCGTGAGGATCGCGAATATCGCGAGTCCACCGCGCACGAAGCCCAAGGGGAAAGTCGGCGCGAATGGCCGGCACAGATACGACGCCCCCTGCATCCTTGCCTCCCGGATGGCAATGCCAAGTGTTGTTGTCGGGATTGGAGCCCGCTGCCTCCCGGGCACCACCGCGACCAATGATGCGAAACGCGTATGACGTTGTCAATACCGTGCGCGGGAATTCCTCGCGCCGTTCGAGCCATTGCGGGTCGCCATGGCGCGGGAGAGACCGGGCGGTGCTCGCGGAACGGGACAGCGCGCGGGGGAACGGCGCTGAGCCGCGGCGTTATGGATGCGGGAGCGCATGAGGTTGCCATTCGGGCCGGTGCGCCGCATGATGCGTGCGGAACCGCGGGACACCATGCGCATCGCCCTCATCGCCGACGTCCACAGCAACCTGGAGGCCCTGCGCGCCTGCATCGCCGACGCGCGCCGGCGGGGCGCGGAGCGCTTTGTCTTTCTGGGAGACCTCGTGGGCTACGGCGCGGACCCGGTGGCCTGCATCGAGCTGGCGGCGGAGCTGGCGCCGGGCGCGGCGGTGCTGGGCAACCACGACCAGCTCGCCCTGGGCGGGCTGTGCGACACGGTGAACTTCCCGGCGCGGGACGCCATCTACTGGACCCGGGAGCAGTTGCGCCCGGAGCACCGCGCGTTTCTCTCGGGCCTGCCGTTCACGCTGCGCGACGGCGATGCGCTGTTCGCCCACGCCGCCGCCGAGGCGCCGGAGCGCTGGACCTATGTCACCGATGCCCGCGAGGCGGAGCGCTCGATGGCCGCCACCGACGCGCGGCTGGTGGCGCTGGGCCATGTGCACGAGCCGATGCTGTATCACGCCGTGGATGGCGGCGGCGCCCGGGCTTTCCGGCCGCTGCCGGGCGTGGCGGTGCCGCTCAGCCCGCTGCGGCGCTGGCTGGCGATCGTGGGCTCGGCGGGGCAGCCGCGGGACGGCAACCCGGCGGCCTGCTACGCGCTGCTGGACCGCGGCCACAACACCTATACCAGCTTCCGCGTGCCCTACGACCACCATGCGGCCGCGCGCAAGATCCTCGCGGCGGGGCTGCCGGAGCGGCTGGCGCGGCGCCTCGAGACCGGGCACTGATGGATCTGGCGGCCGGCGCCGAACTGGGCGGCTTCCGCGTCCTGCACAAGGCGCATGAGGGCAGCATGGCGGTGCTCTACCGGGTCGAGCGCGGGGGCGAGAGTCTGCCCCTGGTGATGAAGGTCCCCAAACTGAGCTTCGGCAGCCATCCCGCCTGCTACGTGGGCTTCGAGGTGGAGCAGATGGTCCTGGCGGCGCTCGCCGGGCCCCATGTGCCGCGGCTGGTGGCCCGGGGGGACCTGGCGACGGAGCCCTGGCTGGTGATGGAGTGGATCGAGGGGCCGCGGCTGGCGGATTCGGCGGCCCGCGCGCCATTGCCCGCCGAGGAGGTGGCGCGTCTCGGCGTCGCGCTCGCCTCGGCGCTGCACGGCCTGCACCGGCAGAACGTGCTGCACCTGGACCTCAAGGCCTCCAACGTGGTGTTCCGGCCCTCGGGGGAGGCGGTGCTGGTGGATTTCGGGCTGGCCCGGCACCTGCAGCTTCCCGATCTGGTGGAGGAGGAGTTCCACGCGCCGGTGGGCACCGGCGCCTACATCTCCCCCGAGCAGGTGCGCGGTCTGCGGGACGATCCCCGCAGCGACCTGTTTGCGCTGGGGGTGGTCCTGTACCAGCTCGCCACCGGGGCGCTACCCTTCGGCTCGCCCACCACCCGTGCCGCCTTCGCCCGGCGCCTGTACCTGGACCCCCGGCCGCCGCGGCAGCTCAATCCCCGGGTGCCGGAGTGGCTGCAGGAGGTGATCCTCCACTGCCTCGAGCCGCGCGCGGAGGATCGCTACGCCAGTGCGGCGCAGGTGGCCCATGACCTCGCTCACCCGCAGCAGGTTCCGGTGACGGAGCGAGGGAGGCGCGCCCGGCGGCGGGGCGCGGGGTTCGCGCTGCGGCGCTGGGTCTCCGGCCTGCGGGAGGCGCCCGCCCCGGTGCCGGGGCGGCTGCAACCCGCGGTCGAGGCGGCCCACCTGCTGGTGGCGGTGGACCTTTCCCATTCCGACCCGGGCCTGTCGCACTCCATGCGCGAGGCCGTGCGCTGCGCGGCGACCGCGGCACTCAGGTGCCGGGTCACCTTTGTCACGGTGCAGGAGCCCGTGTTTACCGAGGACCCGGTCCCCGAGCTGGAGCACACCCGCCACACGGAGAGCCTGGTGGCGCTGCGGCACTGGGCCGCGCCCCTGGAATTGCCGCCGCAGCGCGTCCGCTACCACGTGCTGCAGGGGAGTGATGCCGCGGCAGCCCTCCTGGAGTGGGCCGCGCGCCACCATGTGGACCATATCCTGATGGGGGCCCGGGGCCACTCGGCGTTGCGCCGCTTCCTGGGCAGCGTCTCCGCCCGGGTGGTGGCGGAGGCGCCCTGCACGGTCACCGCCGTGCGCGCCCCTCCGCCCATGCCGGACTGATGTGGCGTCGGGCGGTGGCCCAAAAAACTGATTGCCCCGGCCATGCAGACGATGTAAAAGGATTGACTCATCACGGGGCCCCTTCCGCCCTGGCGGAACTTGAACGGAAGGCCCCGGATAATTCGAGCACCGCCCTGGGGGCGGACGGCCACTCACCGGAGGAGGAAACATGAACCCTGCCCTGTCCGTACCGCTTTTCCCCTGACCGCGGCGCTCTGAATCCATTGGAGCAACTGGCGCGGGTATCCGCGCCGGGCCGTCATTCGCGGTTCTTTGAAGGAGGGGGAAGCCAATGATCTACACGCAGAAGTCGCCCGCGCTGCTCATCATCGGCGTGCTGATGCTGGTGTGGGGCGCGCTCAACAACGCCGGTGCCGTGGACGGGCTGCAGGCCTGGCTGCATCCGGGCGCGCACAAGGAGCAGAAGCAGGCCCTGGAGAAGCACCAGGCCGCGGAGAAGGCCGCCGCGGAAGCTGCGGCCAGGGAGGGCAAGCCGGCGCCGGAGGCGAAGCCCATGAAGCCGGGCAAGTTCGATGCGGTAAAGAAGGAACAGGCGCAGTTCTCTTACATCTTCGGCGGCCTGTTCACGGTGCTGGGGCTGGCGGTGCTGCTCCTGCGGCCGAGGGAAGGCAACCTGGATTACGGCCTGTCGGTGTTCCCGGGGATTGCCTTCATCCTGCTCATCGCCTTCGTGGTGCGGTGGGGACTCGATCCCATGTTCGCCAACTGGGGCAAGGCGGCGGAACCGACCCTGGGCTGGGACTTCGCCAAGATCCTGAACCTCAACTACGTGGTGCTGGGCATCGTCATCGGCATCATCATCGTCAACTTCCTGCGCATTCCCGCCTGGGCCGCCAACGGCGTGCGCACCGCGCGCTTCTTCCTGAAAACCGGTGTCATCCTGCTGGGCACCCTTTACAGTGCGGCGGAGCTGGCGCAGCTCGGCGCCCTGTCGGTGGTGATGATCGGGGTGTTCGTGCTGGGCTCGGTGGGGCTGGTGCTGCTCATGGGGCCGCGCATGGGGGCCACCAACTCCATGACCGGCGTGCTCTCCGCGGGCGTGGGCGTCTGCGGCGTCTCCGCGGCGGTGGCGGTGTCGCCGGTGGTGAACGCCAAGGCGGTGGACATCGCCTTCACCCTGGGCACCATCCTGCTGTGGGGCGTGCTGTGCATGTTCATCTTCCCCACCATCGGCCAGCTCCTGGGCATGGGCCCGGTGCAGTTCGGCGCCTGGGCCGGCACCGGCATCCTGAACTCCGCGCAGGTGGCGGGGGCCGCCCTGGCCTTCGATCCCAAGGGCATCGAGACCCTGAAGGTGGCGGAGATCTTCAACATCACCCGCGTCCTGTTCCTGCCCGTCATCGTGCTCTGGCTCGCCGCCTGGTACGTCAAGCGCGAGGTGGGGGCCACCCAGGTGAACCTGGGGCAGGTGCTGATCTCAAAGTTCCCGGTGTTCGTGCTGGGCTTCATCCTGATGTTCGCGCTGTCCTCCATGGGGCTGTTTGCGCCGGCGGGGCATTACCAGGGCAAGTACTTCAGCAGCGAGCAGATCAAGGCCGAGAACCTGCTCAACGACAAGGAGCTGGCGGCGCTGCAGGCGGTGCTGCCCAAAGCCCGCAGTCCCCAGGAGACCCAGGCGCTGCAGGACCTGATCGCCAGCAGGAAGGCAACGACCCGGGAGCAGGACAACACCCTGCGCTCCATCGCCAAGATCGAGGGGCTGGACAAGGCGGGCAAGGACGCCCTGGCCAAGGCCCACAAGGTGGCCTGGCACGACTCCAGGATCATCAAGGCGTTCCGGGACTGGATCGCCTGGCTGTTCGCCTTCGGCCTCATCGGCCTGGGCATGCAGATCACCGGCAAGGCCATCAAGCAGGCCGGCGGCAAGCCGCTCATCATCGGCTCGGTGGTGGGCACGATCAAGGCCGTGGGATCGCTGATCGTGGTCCTGCTGTTCGTTCGCGAGTTCGTCTGAGGAGATCACCATGGAAGAGAAGCAATTCGACCGCGGCACCAGCCTGTCCATCTTCGTCAGCGACCGCCTGGAGGACGTGGGGGCGCTGGTGGCGGCCTTCGCCATCGCCCTGGGGGTGCTGTTCCTCATCGGCAAGTAGCGCCCGCACTCAGAACCCGGGGATCCGGCGTGGCCGGATCCCCGCTTCGCGTATGCTCAGGCCCAGGGTCCTGCTGCTCGCCCACCACGGCACCGCCGGCGCGCGCCGCGCGGAGCGGCTTGCCTTCGCGGTGGCCGCCCCCGGCGAAACCCGCATCGTGCAGCTGCTGGTGGTGCCGGATTTCTGGGGCGGAATGCAGGGCGACGACTGGCTCAACAACGCCTGGACCCGGGACGCCTTTGCGCGCCACGTCGAGGGACAGCTGTCCGCGGATGCCATGGCGGAAGTGGGGGCGCTGGCGGCCCGCTGCGCCGAGCATGGCCTCGCCTGCGAGGCGCTGGTGCGCTACGGTGATCCGGCGCAAAGCCTGCTCGAGGCCGCGCAGGTGGCCGGGGCCGACCTGGTGGTGATCGGGCCGCCGCGACCGAAGGGCGAGCCGGGCTACCGCTCGCGCATGGACCTGGAGAAGCTGGTCCGGGGGTTGTCCGTTCCGCTGCTGGTGGCGGCCGCCGGCTGATGCCGGCCGCGGAGGCGGGTGGCGAAAACGCCGCCTGGGTTACGGTAGACCTTCCCCTGGCGCCGCTGGAAGTATTCGACTTCGCCACGGGCCTCGAGCGCCTGTTCCGGCTCAACCCTTATCTGCAGATCGAGGAGTGGTCCGAGGCGCCGGGACCGTTCGCTCCGGGCAAGCGCTGGCGGCTCAAGGCGCTGAACGAGATGAACGGGATGCGCTTCGACGTGGCGCTCGCGTTGGAGGAACTGGAGCCGGGGCGGCGCTTCCTGCTGGCCCGGGATCGGGGCCTGAAGCGGGCACTGGAGGTCAGCGTTGCGCCCCGAGGCGCCGGTTCGGCGCTCACGCTCAAGGAGCACTACCATGCCCCGGACGAGGCGCGGCGCGAGGAACAGCTGAAGGAGGTGGACGCGAGCCTCACCCCCTGGGGCGCCGCGTTGCGCCGCCACTTGATATCCCGGCGGCGCTGGGGCTGGCTGCCCGGCTACCGGCTTCTGGGCGAACGGTTCTGGCTTTCCATGACTCCGAGCCAGCGCCGCATCGGCCGGCTGCTGATCTGGGTCACGGCGCTGGAGTTCGCGGTGTTCCTCGCGGTGGTGGCCGTCTTCGCCGCGGCCCGGTGACTCAGGCCGCCTTGCGCGGGGCGGAATCCAGCACCGGTGGCAGCTTCGCCGCCAGCGCCTGGCGCGCAGCGGTGGCCGCCCCCACCAGGGCGAAGCCCAGCAGGGCGCCATCCGCGCCCTCGAAGCGCGCCTCCACGCCCTTGCTGGCATCGATGCGCCACTGGCCTTCGGCTCCCGCGGCGGGGGGCGACACCACGGCGGGCGCGGCGGGCGTCTTCACAATCACAGGCATCGCGGGATAGGCGACGGCCGTCGGCGCGCCGGAAAGCGTCTTCGCCAGCGCCCGGGCGGCGTGCATGATGGGCATGACGTAAGGCAGGCACAGTCCCTCGACCTCGGCGCAGTCGCCGAGCGCATAGACGTCCGGGGCGCTGGTGGCGAGGAAACGGTCCGCGACGATGCCGCGCTTCACGGAGATTCCCGCCGCCTTCGCCAGGCCGGTGCGCGGCATGAGGCCCACGGCGGAGAGCACCACGTCGGCATTCAGCACTTCGCCGCTGGACAGGGTCACGCGGTAGCCGCCGGGCGCGCGCTCCACGCCGCGGGCGGTGGTCCCGAGGTGCCAGCGGGCCCCGGCGGCCCCCAGCCCGGCCCGCATGGCCTCGGCAGCGGCCTCGGGGAGCAGGCGCCCGAGAGGCCCCGGCGCCGGGTCCACCACGTCCACTTCATATCCTGCGCCCAGCAGGTCGTTGGCGAACTCGCAGCCGATGAGGCCGGCGCCCAGCAGTGCCACGCGCCTGCGCCCCTCGATGGCCGCGCGGAAGCGCGCGTAATCGTCCAGGTCGTTCACCGACAGCACGTCGGCGGCGCCGTCCCCTTCCAGGGACAGCCGGATCGGGTCCGCACCCAGGGCCAGCACCAGCTTCGAATACTCGATGCTGCCGGTGCCGGTGACGACCCGCCGCCCGGCGGTGTCGAGGGCGCTGACCTCGGTGCGCTTGCGGAGCTCCATGTTGAGCTGGCGCGCCATGTCATCCGCCGGCGTGCCCACCAGCGCCGCCGGGGATTTTCCCTGGGCGAGGGCGTTGGACAGCGTGGGCTTGGAGTAGAAGTCCCCGCCGTCGCGGCTCACCATGAGCAGGGGTGACTGCGGGTCCAGCTTGCGCAGCTCCCGGGCGACCGTGTAGCCCGCGAGACCGCTGCCGAGGATGACAATGGGATTGCTCAATTCGTCGCTCACTTTTCCAGAAGGCTGCGCAGCATCCACGCGGTTTTCTCGTGCACCTGCATGCGCTGCGTCAGAAGGTCCGCGGTGGGCTCGTCGTTGGCCTGGTCCACCAGCGGAAAGATGGAGCGCGAGGTGCGCACCACGGCCTCCTGGCCGTCCACCAGGATGCGGATCATGTCCTCCGCCTTGGGCACGCCCGGGACTTCCTTGATGCTGGAGAGCTTCACGAAATCGCCGTAGGTGCCGGGGGCCGGAAAGTCGAGGGCGCGGATGCGCTCCGCGATCAGGTCCACCGCCAGCGCCAGCTCGTTGTACTGGGTCTCGAACATGAGGTGCAGGGTCTGGAACATCGGGCCCTTCACGTTCCAGTGGAAGTTGTGGGTCTGAAGATAGAGGGTGTAGGTGTCGGCGAGCAGGCGCGACAGACCCTGCGCGATCGCCTTGCGGTCCTTCTCGCTGATGCCGATGTCGATCTTGCCCTGCTTTTTCATGGATCTTTCCTCAGATTATCGGTGGGGATTGCGTCGCCGACGCGGCGGCGCGCCTGCCACCCGGCCGGAGCACGCAGGGTATCACGGCCGAATTTCCGTGACACCCCGCTGCGCTCCCGGCGACCGCCTCAGGCGGCTGCCGTCCGGCGATTCCGCCCGCTCCGCTGTGCAGCTTTGCAGGCTCGACGCTGCGCGGGCGTGCGGTGGCTCAGGCCGCTGCCGTCCGGCGGGGCCGACGTGCCGGGGTTGCGTGGCGTGGTCGGCAGCAAGCGTCCTTCGCCTTGCTCGCACGTTTCGAGGCTCGGTGCCTCAGGCCGCTGCCGCCACCTCCACCATCTCGAAGTCGGCCTTGGCCACTCCGCACTCGGGACAGGCCCAGGAGGCGGGGACATCCTCCCAGCGGGTGCCCGCCGGGATGCCATGCTCGGGGTCGCCCTTGGTCTCGTCATAAATGTAGCCGCACACGATGCATTGCCAGGTCTTCATGCTGTTTCCTCTCTGAGTCGTGATTTGAGTATGCGTGTTCCGTTCAGCCGGCCTTCACCTTCTCCAGCACGGAGCGGTAGTGGTTGGCGTGGCGCTCTTCCACCTTGGCCAGTGCCGCGAAGCGCTTGGCCGCCTTCTCCAGGGTCTGGCGGAACATGTCCGCGTGTTCCCTGGACTCGGCGATCTGCTCGTCGAACTCCTTCGCCGCGGCGGCGTGGCCTTCTTCCTCCGCCAGGTGGCGGAACTTCGGGTACATTTCCGTGTACTCGTAGGTCTCGCCCTGGATCGCCAGCTCCAGCACCTTGGCGGTGTCGAGCCTGGCCTTCGGGAACAGCAGCTCAGCGTGGCCCAGCGCGTGGGCGACTTCCTGGGCGGCGGTCTCCTCGAACACGCGGGCGGTTTCCTCGTCGCCGTGCTCGCGGGCAATCTTCGCGAAATAGCGGTACTTGATGTGCGCCATGCTCTCGCCGGCGAAGGCCGCTTCCAGGTTCTTTATGGTGATGGACTCCTGTTGCATCTGAGGCTCCTTTCGTGGGGTTGCGTCAACGTGATGGGCGCATTCTGGGGCCGGAGAAAAAATCGATCCAACAAATGTTTTTTGTTAAAATAATCGAGATAATCGATAAGGAGAGGCACCGCCCCGCATGCCCGCACTGCCGTCGTTGCGCCAGCTCGGTTACCTGGTGGCCGTCGCGGACCGCCTGTCCTTTACCCAGGCGGCCGAGGCGTGCTTTGTCACCCAGTCCACGCTGTCGGCCGGGATCAAGGAGCTGGAGGCCACCCTGGGCGCGCGGCTGGTGGAGCGCGACCGCCAGAACGTGATGATGACCCCGCTGGGGATTGAAGTTGCGGACCGCGCCCGGGCACTGCTGGCCGCGGCGGAGGACCTGGCGCAGCTGGTGCAGGGGGCGGCCGAGCCCATGAGCGGCGTGCTGCGGCTGGGAGCCATCCCCACCATCGCCCCCTTCGTGCTGCCGCGGGTGCTGCCCCAGTTGCGGGCACGTTACCCGAAAGCGCGCCTGGCACTGCGCGAGGACCTGACCGGAAATCTCCTGGAGCGGCTGCGCGCGGGGGCGCTGGACGTTGCCCTCATCGCCCTGCCTTACGACACCACCGGACTGCTGGTGGAGGAACTCTGGGGCGACGAGTTCTGGCTGGTGGCACGGGAGGGCGACCCCGCGGCGCGCTCGAAACGTCCCGGCGTATCGGCGGTGGCCGCAGACCGGCTGCTGCTGCTGGAGGAGGGCCACTGCCTGCGGGACCACACCCTGGCCGGCTGCGGCCTGGCGCAGAAGGCAAACCCCTCCGGGATGGAGGCCACCAGCCTGCTCACCCTGGTGCAGATGGTGGAATCCGGGCTGGGCATCGCCCTGGTGCCCGAGATGGCGCTCAAGGCCGGGATTCTCAAGGGCACCGCCCTGGTGGCGCTACCCATCGCGGCGCCCGCACCGCGGCGTGAAATCGCCCTGGTGGCGCGGGCCAGCACCGCCCGGCGCGAGGAATTCGGATTGCTCGCCGATCTGATGCGCGAAGTCGAGCGACGCGCCCAGTCCCGGGCGGTGCCGCGCCGCCGCGGTTAGCGCGCATGCTTCACCGGAAGCCCGGCGTCCGGGAATCAGCTGAGCATCGGGAATTCCGGCGGCTTTGCGCCGTGCCGGGGGGCGTCTTCGTGAAACATGCGCGCTGGGGTATGCTCATCCCATGAGCAAGCACGGCGCGCAAACGGGCGGCGAGGTGGAGTTCACCGTCCCGGGCTACTGGGTGCGCGGTCCCATCGGCCGCGGCGGTGTCTCCACGGTGTTCCTGGCGGAGCGGGAGTCGGACGGCTGCAGGGTGGCCATCAAGCTGCTGGACGGGCGCCTGCAGCATACCCAGAACTTCCTGCCGCGCTTCATGCGCGAGCAGCAGATCATTTCCAGCCTGCAGAGCCCGAGCGTGGTCCGCATCCTGGACCATGGCTTCAGCGATCGCTTTGTCTACATCGTCATGGAGCACCTGGAGGGCGACGACCTGAGCCACCACATCCGGCTGGGGATTCGCCCCCGCCAGGCGCTGGCGGTGGTCTACCAGGCGGGCCTCGCGCTGCGCCTGATCCACGCCCACGGCGTCATCCATCGCGACATCAAGCCCACCAACCTCATGTTCCGGCGCGACGGCTCCCTGGTGCTGGTGGATTTCGGCTTCTCCAAGATGGCCCAGGACGACCCCGGTCTCACCCGCCAGGGGCAGGTGCTGGGCACGCCCCAGTACATGAGCCCGGAGCAGGCCAAGGGGCTGCCGCTGGACGCGCGCACCGATCTCTACAGCCTGGGAGTGGTGCTCTACGAGATGCTGACCCGGCGCAAGCTGTTCGCGGGGGGCACCGCGGTGCCCCATGGCGGCCGGGACCGGGCGCCGCTGCCCCTGCTGCCGCAGCCCCTCTCCGGGTTCCAGATGCTGCTGGAGAAACTGCTCGCGCGTCGGCGCGAGGACCGTTTCGCCTCGGCGGACGACATGCTGGACTACATCACCCGTGTCTGGGGCGTGCCGCGGGCGAAGATCTTCGAGTTCGAGGAGCGGGGGCCGGAAAGCGGCTAGGCTCCCCCCTGCCGCTCGATGCGGCGGGCGAACACGGCCATCTCCTTCGCCGCCTGCTTGTCGCCCTTTTGCTCCGCCACGGCGATGCCCCGGCGGTACGCGGCCAGGGCCTCCTGCGCCTTGCCTGCGTCCGCGAGGCTGCGTCCCAGAAGCTTCCAGGCCGCCGAGTAGGCGGGATCCTTTTCCACGGCGGCCCGCAGGTAATCCGCCGCCCGGGCGGGGTCGCCCGCCTTCAGCCACTCGTTGCCCAGGGAGTAGCGCAGCAGCGCATTGTCCCGCGGGCCGCCGAGCAGCTTTTCGAGGTTGGCAATGAGTGTGGGCGTCATGGGGCGTTGAAATGGCCGGAACCAGGCTTCATCATAGCGAACCATTTTGCGTTTGAACCCCGATCCGGCACGGAGTTTCCATGACCAAGACCATCATCCAGACCCCCCAGGCGCCCCAGGCCATCGGCACCTATTCCCAGGCGGTGCGCGCAGGCTCCACCGTGTATCTGTCCGGCCAGATCGGCCTGGATCCGGCCACCATGCAGATGGTGGAAGGCATCGAGGCGCAGATCCACCGCGTGTTCCAGAACCTGAAGGCGGTGGCGGAGGCCTCCGGCGGCGGCTTGGGCGACGTGGTGAAGCTCAACGTGTTCCTCACCGACCTCGCGAACTTCCCGAGGGTGAACGAGATCATGGCCGGCTATTTCCGCGAGCCCTATCCGGCCCGGGCGGCGGTGGGCGTCTCGGCGCTGCCCCGGGGCGCGCTGGTGGAGGCCGACGCGGTGATGGTGCTCGGGTAAGCGGTGAGCCGTGAGCGGCGAGCGGTGAGGAGTCGGGGCAGAGGCACACCGGCAGCCCGGAAGCACCCGCCCGCGCGATCCGCGATTCTGGACCCGCGTTCCGCGCCTCCCAGGTCCACGCAGGACAAGCTGGCGAAACTCGGCATCCGCCGTCCCTTCGACCTGGTGCTGCACCTGCCCCTCAGGTACGAGGACGAGACCCGGATCACGCCCATCGCCAAGGCGCCGCCCGGCCAGCCGGTCCAGGTGCATGGCGAGATCGTCCACGCCGACATCATGTTCCGCCCGCGCCGGCAGCTGGTGTGCCAGGTGAAGGACGCGTCCGGCCTGCTGTTCATCCGCTTCCTCAACTTCTATCCCAACCAGGCGGCGGCGCTTTCCGTGGGCGCCCGGGTGCGGCTGTTCGGCGAAATCCGCCCCGGCTTCTTCGGCGAGGAGATGGTGCATCCCCGCTACCGCCTGGTGGGGGAGGACACGCCGCTGCCGAAGTCCCTCACCCCCGTGTACCCGGTCACCGCCGGCCTCGCCCAGCCCGCGCTGCGCGCCCTGGTGCTGCGGGAACTGCGGGAGGCGGACCTCTCCGACACCCTGCCCCTGGAACTCACACGGTCCCGTGGATTCCCGTCCTTTGCCCAGGCCGTGCGCACGCTGCACGAGCCGCCGCCCGACGCGCCGCTGGCGGCACTGGAGGGGCGCACCCATCCCGCCTGGCGGCGCGTGAAATTCGACGAGCTGCTGGCGCAGCAGCTCTCCATGCGCCTGCACTACCGCGAACGCCGTGCCCGGGCGGCCCCCGCCCTGCCCCCCGGGGGGGCGCTGACGCAGAAGCTGCTGCGGGCGCTGCCGTTTTCCCTCACGCGCGCGCAGCACCGGGCCCTGGCGGAGATCCGGGCCGATCTCGGCCAGACCCATCCCATGCAGCGGCTGCTGCAGGGGGACGTGGGCAGCGGCAAGACCATTGTCGCGGCGCTGGCGGCGCTGCAGGCGGTCGAACACGGCTACCAGGTGGCCATCATGGCCCCCACTGAAATCCTGGCGGAGCAGCATTACCGCAAGCTCTCCGGCTGGCTCGAGCCCCTGGGGGTGCGCATCGCCTGGCTCACCGGCAGCCAGGGCGCGCGGGAGCGGCGCGCCGCCCTGGCGGCGGTGGAGAGCGGGGAGGCGGCCATCGCCGTGGGCACCCAGGCCCTGTTCCAGGAGCAGGTGGTGTTTCCCCGCCTGGGGCTGGCGGTGATCGACGAGCAGCACCGCTTCGGGGTGCACCAGCGGCTCGCCCTGCGGATGAAGGCGGAACAGGGGACCCAGCCGCACCAGCTGATGATGAGCGCGACCCCGATCCCCCGCACCCTGGCCATGAGCTACTACGCGGACCTGGACCTGTCGGTGATCGACGAGCAGCCGCCGGGGCGCACGCCGGTGGTGACCAAGCTGCTGGCGGACAGCCGGCGCGACGAGGTGGTGGCGCGGGTGCGGGATGCCTGCATGCAGGGGCGACAGGCGTACTGGGTGTGCCCGCTCATTGAAGAATCGGAGGCGCTGCAGTTGAAAACCGCGCTGGACACCTACGAATCGGTGCGCCAGACCTTCCCCGACCTGAAGGTGGGTCTGGTGCACGGGCGGCTCGCCGCCGCGGAGAAGGCCCAGGTGATGGAGGGTTTCCAGAAGGGCCAGGTGCAGCTGCTGGTGGCCACCACGGTGATCGAGGTGGGGGTGGACGTGCCCAACGCCTCCCTGATGGTCATCGAGCACGCGGAACGCATGGGGCTGGCCCAGCTGCACCAGCTTCGTGGGCGGGTGGGGCGCGGCGCCCAGGCCAGCGTCTGCATCCTGATGTACCAGAACCCGCTGTCGGAGACCGCCCGCGCGCGGCTCAAGATCATCTACGAGAACCAGGACGGATTCGAGATCGCGCGCCAGGACCTGCGGCTGCGAGGGCCGGGGGAGTTCCTGGGGGCGCGCCAGAGCGGCGTGCCCATGCTGCGCTTCGCCGACCTGGAGCGGGACCAGGACCTGCTGG
>DASTHR010000222.1:0-2223 GCA_035718105.1 Burkholderiales bacterium | reverse complement strand
AACTCAAGCCCGGTGCCGACAAGGTGGAGGTGCGCCTGAAAGCGCCGGAGTCGGCGGGTCCCAAGGTCACGAAGGTTTATACCTTCCGCCGCGGCAGCTATCTGGTGGACGTGCACTACGAGATCGAAAACGGCGGATCTGCCGCGGTGACAGCCCACGGCTATTTTCAGTTTCTGCGGGATGGCAATCCGGCGCCGGGGGACACGAAGATGGTGCCTACCTACACCGGCGCCGCCGTCTACACCGAGCAGGGAAAGTTTCAGAAGGTGGACTTCTCCGCCATGGAGAAGGGAAAAATGGAATACCCGAAGACCGCGGACAACGGCTGGCTCGCCATGATCCAGCATTACTTTGCGGCGGCCTGGCTGCCGGCGGGAACCAGCCAGCGGGAATTCTTCACCCGCAAGGTAGGCGACAACCTGTTCAGCGCCGGCATCATCGTTCCCGTGGCTGCCGTGGCGCCCGGGGAGAAGGGCACCGTGGCGATGCCGCTTTATGTCGGCCCTCAGGAACAGGACAAGCTGTCGAAACTCGCCCCGGGGCTGGACCTGGTGGTGGATTATGGTTGGCTGACCTTCCTCGCGGTGCCGCTGTTCTGGGTGCTGGACATGTTCCACAAGCTGGTGGGCAACTGGGGCGTTGCCATCATCCTGCTCACGGTGCTGATCAAGCTTCTGTTCTATCCGCTCTCCGCGGCGAGCTACAAGTCCATGGCGAAGATGAAGGCGGTGGCCCCCAAACTCCAGCGCATCAAGGAACTCTACGGCGATGACCGCCAGCGCCTGCACCAGGCGATGATGGACCTGTACAAGACCGAGAAGATCAATCCCATGGGCGGCTGCCTGCCTATCCTGGTGCAGATCCCGGTGTTCATCGCCCTGTACTGGGTGCTGCTGCAGAGCGTGGAGCTGCGCCAGGCGCCGTTCATGCTCTGGATCACGGACCTGTCGGCCCCCGATCCTTATTACATCCTGCCCATCATCATGGGCGCGACCATGATCGTGCAGACCCGGCTGAACCCGACGCCGCCGGACCCCATCCAGGCGCGGATGATGCAGATCATGCCCATCGCGTTCAGCATCTTCTTCTTCTTCTTCCCCGCGGGCCTGGTCCTCTACTGGCTGGTGAATAACGTGCTCTCCATCGCCCAGCAGTGGCATATCAACCGGCTGCTGGAGGGGAAGGGCGCGAGGGCCTAGGTAATCCCTGAGCAGCCCCGCGCCGGGTAGCCCCCGGCCCATGACCGACTCCACCCTCATTGCCGCCATTGCCACGCCTCCGGGGCGTGGCGGGATAGGCGTGGTGCGACTCTCGGGAGCGGGCCTGCGCGCCCTGGCGGAGACAATGCTCGGGCGCTGCCCTGCGCCGCGGCGTGCAACCCTAGCCAGTTTCCTCGACCGGGACGGCCGCGCCATCGACCGCGGCATTGCCATCTATTACCCCGGTCCGGCTTCCTACACCGGCCAGGATGTGCTGGAGCTGCAGGGCCACGGCGGTCCCGCCGTGATGCAGCTTGTCCTGGAGCGCTGTCTGGAGCTGGGTGCGCGCGCCGCCGAGCCGGGGGAATTCACGCGCCGTGCTTTCCTGAACGGGAAAATGGACCTTGCCCAGGCCGAGAGCGTGGCGGACCTAATCGAGGCCAGCACGACTCAGGCGGCGCGCTGCGCCATGCGCTCGCTGGAGGGGCAGTTTTCCGCCGCGATCCGCGAGATGAGCCAGACGCTCATCGAGCTGCGCATGCTGGTGGAGGCGACGCTGGACTTTCCGGAGGAGGAGCTGGATTTCCTGAAGGCGGCGGACGCCGAGGGGCGGCTGGCCGGGGTGCGAGCCCGCCTGGATCGGGTGCTGGAGGCCGCACGCCAGGGGAGTCTGCTGCGGGAGGGCATTCACGTGGTGCTGGTGGGCCGACCCAACGTCGGCAAGTCCAGCCTCCTGAATCAGCTGGCGGGTGAGGAAGTAGCGATCGTCACCGAAGTGCCCGGAACCACGCGCGATGCCATCCGCCAGGCGATTCAAATCGAAGGCGTGCCGTTGCATGTGGTGGACACTGCGGGATTGCGCGAGACCGATGACGTCGTGGAGCGCATCGGCATCGAGCGTACCCGCCGCGTCATTGCCCGCGCCGACCTGGCGCTGCTCATGGTGGACCGCAGCGACGGCGAGTCCGGGGGGGACCGGGCGGTTCTCGCGAGCCTGCCGGCCGGGCTGCCGGTGATCAAGGTG
>DASTHR010000221.1:0-2126 GCA_035718105.1 Burkholderiales bacterium | reverse complement strand
GGAACCGGCACCAGCCCGGCGCCCCGGCACGGCCCGCCAAGGCAGCTGCCGTCCCGCGGATCGTAGAGGGCGCCGTGAGCAGAACAGACCAAGTATAAACCGTCGGCATCGAAGAACTCACCCGGCAGCCAGTCCAGTTCCAGCCCTGCGTGCGAGCATTCGTTCAGGTAAGCGTAGACCCGGTCCCCGAAGCGCACCGCGAACGCCTGCCTCGCTGACTCGCCCTCCCCCAGGCTGAAGCGCACCCCCTTGCCAGCGTCGGCGAGCTCCCCGCTGCGGCAGATCAGGCGTGGGTTTCCAGCCACCGCCTGAGCTCCGCGAAGCTGTCCACCGTGGCCAGCGGTGCGAGCGCCTCCAGATCCGGCCGCGGATGGGCGCCGTAGGCCACCGCCAGCCCGGCCACCCCGGCGTTGACCGCCATCTGCAGATCGTGGGTGGTGTCGCCGATCATCAGGGTGCGCTCCGGCGCTGCCGCCAGCTCATCCATGATCTCCTCCAGCATCGAGGGGTGGGGCTTGGAGAAGCACTCGTCGGCGCAGCGGCTGGCGTGGAAAAAATCGCCCAGGCCGGTTTGGGTCAGGGCGCGGTTCAGTCCCTGGCGGCTCTTGCCGGTCGCCACTGCCAGGAGGAAACCGGATCCGCTCAGATCGCGCACGGCCTCGGCGGCCCCCTCGAACAGGGCGATGTCCTGGTCGCGGCCCAGGTAATGGTGGCGGTAGCGTTCCACCAGCGGCGGGTAGTCGTGCTGCGCAAGGTCCGGCAGCAGCGTGGTGAGGGCGTCGCGCAGCCCCAGGCCGATGATGTGGCGGGCCGCAGTCTCCCCCGGCACCGGCAGGCCCAGGTCGGCGCAGGCCGCCTGGATGGAGACCACGATGGCGCCCGCGGAATCCATGAGGGTTCCGTCCCAGTCGAAAACCAGCAGTTCAAACCGCTTCGGCATCGAGGTGGTCAATAAAGCTCTGCAGTTCCCCCGGCAGCGGCGCCTCCAGAACCAGACCCTGCCCGCCGGCGGGATGCCGCAAAGCCATGCGCGCGGCGTGGAGGAACATGCGCTTAAGCCCCCGGCGGGCGAGGTCCCTGTTCAACTCGAAATCGCCGTATTTGTCGTCCCCGGCGATGGGATAACCCAGGTGGGCAAGGTGCACGCGTATCTGATGGGTGCGGCCGGTGCGAAGTTCCGCCTCCAGGAGGCTGAAACCCTTCCAGGCGTGGCGCAGCCGGAAGATGGTGTGTGCCGCCTGCCCGCCGTCCGCCACCCTCACCCGCTTCTCGCCCTCCGCGGTGGTCCGCTTCTCCAGGGGCAGGCGCACGTTGCGCACCTTGTCCCGCCAGCGCCCCTTGACCAGCACCAGGTAGGTTTTCTCGGTCTCTCCCTCCCGCAACTGGCGATGCAGTTCCAGCAGTGCGGAGCGCTTTTTCGCCAGCAGCAGCACCCCGGAGGTCTCCCGGTCCAGGCGATGGGCCAGTTCCAGGAACTTCCAGTCCGGGTGCTCGGCCCTCAACTGTTCCACGATCCCGAGACTTATGCCGCTGCCGCCATGCACCGCCCACCCGGAAGGCTTGTCCAGCACGATCAGGGCCTCGTCCTCGTGGATCACCCGGGGGCTGAGTCGCGGCCGGGCCGCAATCGGGGCCGGGCGGGCGGGCCGGGCCGTGCGCACCGGCGGCAGCCGCAGGCGGTCGCCCTCCGTCAGCCGGTAGGCTGCTTCCGCGCGCCGGCTGTTCACCCTCACCTCGCCACTGCGCAGGATCCGGTAGACGTGGGTCTTGGGCACGCCCTTCAACCTCCGGAACAGGAAGTTGTCGATGCGCTGGCCCGCCTCCTCCGCCTCCACAGTGAGCCAAGTTACGGAATTTTTGCTTAAATCTTGCATGTTGCTTATACTTGGCCGTCCCACTCTGGAGCGACGCGGAGGGTCTACCGACATCGACGGACCCACGGCGCGAGCGCCGAATCCGCCCCCGGCAGCCGGACATGGTTAACTTCGCTCACCATTAACGAAAGTAGCGATGGCATTTTTTACGCGCAAAGCGCACACAAGGCGAGGGTTCCGGCCGCGCAACCATTCTCACGATACGCCCCGGCCCGAATCCCCATTTCAATGTCCTGCGGCATGAGGCAGGAC
>DASTHR010000220.1:0-2836 GCA_035718105.1 Burkholderiales bacterium | reverse complement strand
CCCTGCAGCACCTGCCAGCCGCCGAAGGCCACCACCAGGGCGGTGCCGAAGGAACTCGTGATCTCCACCAGCCGCGTCGCCGCCGCCTCCATGCGCGCGGCGCGGATGCTCTCCTCCATGGACTGGGCGCTCTCGTCCTCGAAGCGCTCGCGCTCGTAGCGCTCGCGCCCGAAGGCCTGCACCAGATTCACCGCCCCCAGGATTTCGGCCACCTGGGCGGCCAGCCGGCCCTCGTTGGCGCGCTGCTTCTTGGCCGATTTCCTCACCTTGCGCAGCACGTGGAACAGCGCCCACGAGAGCAGCGGGAAGGTCGCCGCCGCGATCAGGGCCAGCTTCCAGTTTAGGGCGACCATGATGGCGAACATGCCGGCCACCGTGAGGATGTGGGTCGAGAACGTGACCAGATACTGCGAATAGACGTCCTTGAGGGTGTTGGTGTCGGTGGTGATCTTGCTCATCAGCTCCCCGGTGTGGGCCCGGTTGTGGAACGAGAGCGAAAGCCGCTGCAGGTGCTCGAACATCTCACCGCGCAGCTTGTAGACGATGCGGTAGCCGATGCGGGAGGTGATGTAGAGCTGCCAGTAGGAGAAGAAGCCGGAGAAGAACGCGATCAGCACGATGCTCGCGGACAGGCCCACCAGGGTGGCGATGCTCCCCGGCTGGACCAGGCCGGACAGGACGGCGAGCCCCTCGGGCAGCGGTTTCCCCAGCAGGATCTGGTCGAAGATGAGCTTGAGCGGCCACGGCACCAGCAGGGAGGTCACCGTGAAGCCGATGATGGAGAGCACCGCCAGGGCGAGCTGCCCCTTGGCCTCCTTCAGGTGGCCGATGATGATCTGGTTGAAGCGGGTGCGGGAATCCTTCGCCATCGCCTCAGGCCGCCTGCGCGAACACGGTCCGGATGCGGGCCGCGTTGCGGTGGATGTCGAACTCCTCCTCCATCAGCCGCCGCGCCCTGCCGGCGAGCGCGCAGCGCAGCGTGGCGTCGGAGAGCAGCCGCTGCAGCGCGTCGGCGAGGCGCGCCGGCGCATGCTGCGGCACCATCAGCCCGGTCTCGCCGTCGTGCAGCACCTCGGGAATCCCGGTGACGTCGGTGCCGACGCAGGGGGTGCCCAGAGCCATGGCCTCCAGGATCACCGTGGGCAGGCCGTCCATGTCTCCGTCCTCGCCCACCACGCACGGAGCGGCCATCACCGCCGCGCCCTGCACCAGGCGCTTCACCTCGTCCTGGCGCCGCAGGCCCAGGAGATTCACCCGCCCCGCGAGGCCGAGCCCGGCGATGCGGCGCGCCAGCGCGCCCTCCAGGGGGCCGTCGCCCACCATGTCGCAACGGAACTCCACGCCGCGGCGGGCCAGCTCGGCGCAGGCTTCCAGCAGGTCGGGGAAGCCCTTCTTCTCCACCAGCCGGCCCACGGAGATGATCACCGGCGGCCGCTCCCGCGGCTCGGCGTAGGCGAAGTCCTTCATGTCCAGGCCATTGTAGATGCGCCGCACCCGGGCCGCGTCCTCGCCGTAGCGCCGGCGCAGGAACTCAAGGTTGTACTCGCTCACCGTGACCACCGCCTTCGCCTCCCCCAGCTTGCGCGCGAGCTGGGCCGGCACCACCTTCTGGTGGAAGATGTCCCGGGCATGGGCGGTGAAGGAATAGGGTATGCCGGCGAACCCGGAAGCGAGACGCGCGACGGCGGTGGCGACATTGCCGAAATGGGCGTGGAAATGGGTGATGCCCCGCTCGGCGGCGAGGCGCGCCAGAACCAGGCCCTGGTAGACGTCCCCCGCAGCTTCCGCGGCGCAGGCGGCAAGCCGCTCGCCCAGGGCCGGGTTGCGCTTCGCGGCCGCCCCGATCTCGCTCCACAGCTCGGCAGGGCTCGCCTCCGGTCCCGGCAAGTAGGTGACGGGCGCGCGCACCCGGCCGACGCTGGCATGCCGCGGCTCGTCCCGCGCCGGGCGCAGGGAAAAGATCTCGATATCGAGCCCCGCGGCCTCGTGGGCCAGGATCTCGTTGACGATGAAGGTCTGGGAGAACCGGGGGTAGCTCTTGATGACGTATCCGATTTTCATGTTGCCGCCTCAGGCCAGACAGGCCTCTGCCCGCTCCAGCATCTGCGCCGCCTTTGCGGCCCAGCCGGGCTGGGCCAGGCGGCAATGCTTGCACGCCCGGCGCAGATAGTTCAATGCCTTGTAGAACGCGATCCGCGGGTAGATGCCCTCGGGGGCGCGGGAAAAATAGCCGTCGAGAAAGGCCTCGGTGCTGACCTGTACGTCCGCGTCGAGGCGGGTCTCCAGATACATGATCAAGTTGCCGACGTCCAGCGCGGGATCGCCCCGGGCGTAGAGGTCCCAGTCGATGACCCATACCCTGCCGCTATCCAGGAACAGCTGGCGCAGGTGGAAGTCCCGGTGCAGCGGCCGCGGCTCGACATTCCCTGCCAGGCGGCGCTCCGCCGCCAGCAGCGCCGCCAGCAGCGCCTCGATTCGCGCCTGCACCGCGGGCAGGAGCCGTCCAAGCTCCCGGGGATGAGGATGCATCAGCTCAGCCACGTGGTCGGCGAGGCACTTCGCCTCGCCCTCCGCCAGCGACAGCCCGTGCAGGTCCGCCAGCGCTTCCCCCGCCAGGCTCAGCGCCGGCAGGAACTCCCGGGTCCCCGCGAGATCCAGGAATGGGACCCCGCCGGCCCGGCTCTGCACCAGGCAACGGCGCCCGGCGTCGTAGCCCAGGGCGGCCGGCGCCGCCAGCACCGGCGACTGCTGCCGGGCGAGGGCCGCGCTGAGGGCCTGCATGACGCGGTGTGTGCGATCCCCGGTGTCGTCGGTGTAGCACTTGGCGATCACCGGC
>DASTHR010000219.1:0-6483 GCA_035718105.1 Burkholderiales bacterium | reverse complement strand
GCCTCGAAGCCATCGGCGCGGTGTCCGAGCTGCTCCAGACCCGGCTGCAGGCCGCCACCAAGGTGAGCGTCGACGTGGGCCGCCCCGAGAGCGCCGCCGCCGGCTCGGGGCGCAAGCTCAACCTGTTCCTGTATCGCCTGGGCCATGACGGCAGCCTGCGCAACGTGTCCCTGGACCGGGGGCAGGAGCCGCCGCTGTGGCTCACGCTGCACTACCTGCTCACCGCCTTCGAGGACAAGGACAGCGATTCCACCAAGGCCCACCGCCTGCTGGGTCGGGGGGTCGCCGCCCTGCACGGCCTGAACTTCATCCGCCCCGGCAGCACCCTGCCCGCCCTGGAGAAGAACCCAGAGCCCCTGAAGATCACCTTTGACGACGCGGACGTGGAGATGCTGTCCAAGGTCATGCAGGGAAGCGAGGAGAAGTACCGCGTTTCCGCCGCCTTCCAGGTGCGGCCGGTGATGATCGTGCCCGGGGCCCTCCCCGATTACGCGCCGCTGGTGACGTCGGTGGGACCGCTGAACCGGGGGCCGGAAGTGATACCCACGCTGGGGGCGCAGCTGGAGGCGGTGACGCCCGGGGCCTTTGAATCGGGCGCCACGCTCACCCTTCAGGGGGTGGATCTGGAGGGCTGCGACACCGCGTGGCTCGGCCCCCAGGGCTTCCCCCTCGCCGTGGCGCCGGACGGCTCGCACACCTTCACCGTGCCCAACGCCGTCGCTCTATCCGCCAACGCCTATCCGGTCGCGGTGTCGCGGACGCTGGCCAGCGGGCGGCCCATGACCAGCAACGCGGTCCTGGGCCACCTGCGCCCGGCGATCACCGGCGTGACGCCGGGCCCGCGCACCCCCGCGCCGGGCGGCCCGCCGGCGAGGCTAGCCGGCAGCTTCACCCTCCACGGGCGCCAGCTCGGCGGACCCGCGGATTCGATTTTCGTGGCGCTTTTCCGCGACGGGAAGACCCAGCTCATGCTGGAAGCCGCCGGCACCGCACCCCAGACCAGCCTGCCGGTGACGGTGAGCAACAAGGACGCGCTCCTCCCCGGCAGCTATGCGCTGGTGCTGCGGGTGAACGGGGAGCAGGCGGTGGACTCGCCGCTCCTCGACTGGACCTGATCACCATGCGCGCCACCGCCCGTCCCGCCAACCTGCTCAATCCCGCGCTCGCCGTGACCGACGCCCAGCTCGCCTGGTGGCTGGGCCAGGCGAGCCTGCGCCTGCGCCGGGAAGTCTGCTGGTGCTGGCATCAGCGGACGGGCGGGCCGGCGCCCGGGGACGGACGCCTGCCGCCCCTCGCGGACCCGGCCCAGGAGAGCCTCGACCTCACCCGCCATCAGGCGGAAAGGGAGCGCTTCTTCGCCGACGACGTCACCGCCCGCTACCTCGGGGAGCAGCTCGCGGCCCACCGCCCCGCCGCTGCCGGGCGCTGGTCGCGGCTGGCCGCGGAACTGAGGCTTTCCGACGCCGCCCAGTTCCTGCTCGCGCTGGGCCTCGCGGCCCGGGTTGACGCGGCCCTGGGCCCGGTTTGCGCGGCGGTGGCCAACGACCTCACCCGTCCCTACCCCACCCTGGCCCTGGCCCAGCGTCTTTGGGACGACGCGATGGAAGTCGCCCTCGCCGCCCACGCCGGCCATCCCCTGTTCACCCATGGCCTGCTCGCCGCAGGCTGGCGGGAGGCCCCGGACTGGCAGACGCCGCTGGAAGTGCCGGCGCCGGTGGCCGGCGCGCTGCTGCATCCGGGCGCGCTGCCGGAGGGACTCTCGCTGTTGCGCACGCCGGCGGGCGATGCGCTGACCGTGGACGCGGCGGCCACCGCGCAATGGCTCGCGGCGCACCCGCCGCGGCACATGCAAATCGTGCCGCTGCTGGGCGCCCGGGGCACGGACTACGGCGAAGGCGCGGCCGCCTGCAGCGCGAAGGGCGGGCGCGCCTGCGCCCGCCTCGGCGACGAGATCTCGTCCGAGCGCGGAAGCCTGCTGCCCCTGGCGTCGTCGGCGTGGCTCGCGGGCCTCGACCTCCTGGTCCCCGAGCACTGGGCCGAGCGCGCTGCCCACGCCGAGCCCTGGTTCGGCGCCCTGGCGGGCGTTCCGGTGCGCTGCTACCTGCCGATCAACGACACCACCCAGCTCCAGGGAATCCCCTCCCATGCGCTGGCCCCCGTAGTGGCGGTGGCCCAACTCGGCTACGCGGGGCGTGCCGAAGCGCTGCGCGCGGCCCTGGGGCTGCGCGCCCAGGGTCTGGAACCGGCCATCGCCGAGGCGGCGCGCCGCTTCCGCTTCCAGAAGCAGACCCTGGACCGGGTCACCGCAACCGTGAACGCCGCGGGCGCCCGTCCCACGCCGGAACTGCTGCTCGCCGCCTGCCGCGCCCATGGTGCGATCCAGCCCGGAACGCTGGCCCAGCGAGTGGAGCCGCGCTTCGGACTCGATGAACTGGTGCTGCCGGCGTCCCAGGCCCGCCAGGTGGCGGAGATCGTGCGCGCCATGCGGGCCCTCACCCGGGTGCACTACCAGTGGGGCGCGGCCCGCGCCTGGAACGAGGGCGGCTTGTCGGTGCTGTTCGCGGGCGGGCCCGGCACCGGCAAGACCATGGCGGCGGAGGCGATCGGGCGCGAGCTCGCGCTTCCGTTGTATCGCGTGGACCTGTCCCAGGTGGTGAACAAGTACATCGGCGAGACCGAGAAGAACCTGAAGCAGGTGTTCGACGCCGCCGAAGCGAGCGACGTGGTGCTGTTCTTCGACGAGGCGGACGCCCTGTTCGGCAGGCGCACCGACGTGAAGGACGCCCACGACCGTTTCGCCAACATCGAGGTGAGCTACCTGCTGGAGCGCATGGAGCGGTTCAAGGGCCTGGCGATTCTCTCCACCAACCGGCGCAAGGACCTGGACGAGGCATTCACCCGCCGCCTGCGCTACATCGTGGAGTTCCCCATGCCGGGCGAGCCGGAGCGCCGGCGGATCTGGGAACAGGCCTTTCCATCGGGCGCGGACATCTCCGCCCTCGACCTGGAGTACCTGGCGGAGCACTTCGAGCTATCGGGAGGGCACATCCGCTCCATCGCCCTCAATGCCTGCCTGCAATGCGCGGGCCGCGAACTGGAGGCGGGAGAGGCCGGCGACGGCCCCGGCGCCGTGGGCATGCCCGAGGTGCTGACCGCGGTGCGCCGGGAGCTGGAAAAGATGGGGCGCCCGGCCCACGCCGGGGTGTTCGGGCGCTACGCAGGCCTGGCGGGAGAGCCCTGATGGCCGCCGTGCGCCTGCAGGTGGAGCGGCTCACCCTCGCTTTGCATGGAGTGGCTGCGGGGGTGGCCGACGATTTCGGCGCCGAGCTGGAGCGGGCGCTGTCAGAGCGGCTCGCGCGCGCCGGCGAGCCCCTGGCGCGCAGCGACTTGTCGCTGCGGGAGCTGCGGCTGCCCGCCGTGGAAGGGGCGGCCGCGGCGGATGCCGCGGCGCTGGCGGGAATCGTCGCCGACCGGCTGGTGGAAATGCTCTCGGCCCGGGGGCGATCCGGCAATGACGGAGGCATGGGCTGATGCTGCGCGGCGCCCTGATCGAGTACGGCATGAACCTGCTGGGTCCCATCCCCAACGTGGTGGTGTTCCAGTTCAACCCCGAGCAGCTGGCGCGCAGCTTCACCATCGCCCCGCCCGCCACGGCCAGCGCCAGCGGCGAACGGCGTTCGGTGGAGACCGGGCAGACCGCGGCGCCGCCCAAGGAGAGCTTCACCCTCACCGCCCACTTCTCCGCCGCCGACGACCTGGGCAAGGGCGGCGCCGTGGCGGTGATCCCCCGGGCCTTCGGCATCGCGCCACAGCTCGCGGCGCTGGAGAAGATGGTGATCCCCCCGGTCACGCCCGGCGGGCTGATCGGCGCCGCCATCGATGCGGTGGCGAGCGCGGTGTCCCCCCCGGCCCAGGCCACCCGCACCGTGCCCCGGGAGCAGTTGCCCCGCATCCTGTTCATCTGGGGGGTGACCCGGGTGCTGCCGGTGCGCGTGCAGAGCCTGCGCATCACCGAGCAGAAGTTCGACTTCCTGCTGAACCCGGTGCAGGCCCAGGTGGAACTGGGACTGGAAGTGGTCAACGACGCGCCCGCCGAGGACAGGGTCGCGGCGGGGGCCCTCGGGTATTCGAACATGGTGAAGGACACCCAGGCCACTCTGAACCTGGCGAAAGCCGTGGAGCTGGTGGTGGAGATGATCCCGTTCTAGGAGAGGTGCGATGTTCCTGAAGAACTCCCGCTATCGCGGCCTGCCCACCGTGCAGGCCCGGGACCGCAGCGGCCGCACGGTCACCGCGGTGAAGCTGCGGCGGCTGCCCGCCACCACAGGCGACGACACCGTGGTCGGGGCGGCAGACCGGCTCGACATCCTCGCGGAGGCCCGCCACGGCGACGCCACCCGCTACTGGCACATCGCCGACGCCAACACCGAGCTGGAGGCGGCCGAACTGACGCGCCGCCCCGGCCGCGCCATCAAGGCACCCTCGCGCTGAGCCCATGCCCGCCACCGAATTCCGCCTCTTCCTCGACAACGCTCCGGTGGAGCGGGAGCGGCTCGAGCGCTTCGGCGAGATCCGCGTCGACCAGGCCATCGGCATGGCCGCCGAAGCGGAGCTGGAGCTCGCGGTGGAGACCGACGACAACGGGCGCTGGTCGCTGCTGGAGGAGGACTGGGCGCAGCCGTTCCGGCGGGCCCGGGTGGAGGTCAAGGTGGGAGACGGCGATTTCGTGCCGCTGATCGACGGCCCGGTGGTCTCCCAGCGCTTCGAGCTGGAGGCGGGACCCGGGGCCAGCAAGATGATCCTGGTCGCCCAGGACGACAGCGTGCTGCTCAACCGCGAGGAGAAGGTGCTGGTGTACGAGGACATGAGCGACAGCGACATCGCCTCCCGGCTCATCTCCGAGTACGGCCTCACCCCGGAGGTGGACGCGGTGCCCGCCGCCGGCGCAGCCCTGTCCCGAGCGGTGGTCCAGCGCGGCACCAACATGCAGCTCCTGCGGGAGCTGGCGAGGCGCCACGGCATGTTCGCCTACGTGAGGCCCGGCCCGGCGCCAGGGCGCAGCATCGGCGTGTTCGCCCGGCCCCGGCTCGCGCCGGGGAGCCTGCCCGAGGTGCTGCTCCTCGGGCCCGAGCGCAACGTGGGCCGATTCAGCGCCCGCTTCGACGCCCTGAAACCGATGCAGGCCGCGGCGGGCAGCGTCACCATCGCCGACCGCGCGGTGCAATCCGCCCGGGCGCAATCCTCCGGTCTGCCGGCACTGGAAGGGGACGCCGTCCATGACGTGGTGCAGGCCCCCGCGACGACGCTGCTCGCCCGCACCCGCGAGGAGCCCGCGGACCTGGACTCCGCGGCCCAGGCCGCCGCCGACCAGTCATCGTGGGGCTATTCGGCCAGCGCCGAACTGGACGCCGCCAGTTATCCCGCCGTGGTGAGCATCTACGACGTGCTGCGGGTGGCGGGCGCCGGCGGTCACCTCTCCGGCGACTACCTGGTGAGCCGGGTCACCCACACCCTCACCGCCGGCGCCTACCGCCAGGAGCTTGGCTTGCGGCGCAACGCTCGTTCCCGCGGAGCGAACGCGGGCGGGCAACTCCCCGGAGGAATTCTCTGATGGACGGCATCGAAAACCTGGTGGTGGAGCTTGCCGCTCAGGTGCGGGAGCGCTTCTACGGCAAGTACCGGGGCGTGGTCTCGGACGTGGACGATCCCGAACGCATGGGGCGCATCAAGGCGCGGGTTCCCGAGGTGCTGGGGGAAACGGAAACGCCCTGGGCGCTGCCCTGCACGCCCTACCCGGGAATGGGGGAGGGTTGGTACGCGATCCCGCCGGTGGGCGCCGGGGTGTGGGTGGAGTTTGAGGCGGGCGACCCCTCGCGGCCGGTGTGGACCGGCGGCTGGTTCGGCCGCTCGGATGCGCCCGCCGACGAAACCGGGAACACCGCGCAGCCGCCGCTGAAGCTGCTGCGCACGGGACAGGGGCTGCTGCTCGCCTTCGACGACGACGGGAAGACCATCGCGCTCTCCGACGGCAGCGGCTCCAACCTGCTCAAGATAAAGGTGAACGAGGGCCAGCTCCGGGTGCAGGCCACCACCAAGGTGATCGTGGAGGCACCCCAGATCGAACTGGTGGACGGGGCACCCCATCCCCTGGTGTTCGGCGACGACCTGCTGCAGTACCTGAACCAGATCGTCATGACCTTCAACACCCACACCCATGTTGGCGAGACGGTGCTGGGGATCCCGGTGACCCCCATGATCCCCACGCCGCCGTTCCAGCCGCCGAGCCCCTCCATGCTGTCCCTCAAGGTGAAAACGGGCTGACCCATGGCAGATCTCAAGGCGGGCAGGTACGAGGACATCGCCGGCAGCATGGCGGAGCTGATCGAGGCCGCCATGCAGGACGAATGGTCCCGCTACCACGCCGAGTCGCTCCCCGAACAGGGGCGGGAGGACCGGCTGATCATGTTCAAGGCCGTGGCCCGC
>DASTHR010000218.1:0-3537 GCA_035718105.1 Burkholderiales bacterium | reverse complement strand
GGAGTTCCTCACCACGGTTCAATACGAGGCGACCCGGGCGGGGCTCGATCCGCAACTGGTGCTGGGCGTAATCCAGGTGGAGAGCAACTTCCGCAAGTATGCCGTTTCCACCGCCGGAGCCCGCGGCTACATGCAGGTGATGCCGTTCTGGGTGAAGCAGATCGGTGGTGAGCACCACAACCTGTTTCACCTTCGAACCAACCTGCGCTACGGCTGCGTCATCCTGCGCCACTACCTGGATCTGGAGAACGGGAACCTGTTCCGCGCCCTGGGCCGTTACAACGGCAGCCTCGGCCTTGCCGACTATCCGAATCTTGTACTGGGCGCCTGGCGCGGCACCTGGGCCTACTCCGGGCGAACAGCCTGACCCTTCGCGCTTGCGACCGGAATCACCGGCGACTGCGCTCCACGATTCTTCGGCGAGTGCTCGTCGATAAAACGCTCGATGGACTCCTGGGTCACAGGGCCGACCCGCGTGGCGGCCAGCCGGCCATCGGGTCCGTATAGATAGGTGGTGGGAAGCCCCTTGAGTTTTCCGAACTGGGCGCTGACGGCCTGGTCGCCGAACACGACCGGATAGGACATGAACATCTGATCAGCGAACTTGAGGACCGTCTCCCGGTCCCGGTAGTCCATGGCAATGCCGAGCACCATGACCTTCCTCCTCCCCTCGTAAAGCGCCACCAGATCCGGGATCTCCTCCAGGCAGGGCGGACACCAGGTCGCCCAGAAATTGACCAGCACCCAGCGCCCCCGGTAGTCCTCCAGGCGGTGAACCTTGCCTTGCGCATCGGTCAGGCTGAACCCGTGCGCCACGCTCGACACCCCCAGGGCAGCGATCAGCAGCAGCGACAGGCCGACACGAACCATCAATGCCCGCCCCGGGGGGGAACATTGCGCTCGTCGGCAGCGGCCTCACCATGGCTTTCCGCGGCGTGGGAAAGGTAAAGGGCCAGCCCCACCAGGGCGATGGCCGCGCCCAGGTAGAGCAGTTGCAGCGCCGAGTCGATCGTCAGCCGCAGCGCGTGCTCGAACAGCTTGACGATCAGGATCATGAGGATCACCTTGGCAAGCCGGTTCTTGAGATCGTCGAGGCTCTCTATCAGCAGGATCTTGCTCGCGGCCTTGCTCTCCCGCGCCTGGTCGATGTCGCTCACGAACAGCTCGTACATGCCCAGGGCGAAGATGAGCAGTACCGCCCCTAGCAGGTAGCCGTCCACCACCTCCACGATATGGGTCACGGTGCTGTTGCGCAGATCCGAACGCGCCTCCTGGGTGAGTCCGGCGTCGAGATAATGAGTCACGTGCTGCAGCAGGTACACCACGTCCGCCGTGGCGAGAAAGAATATGGCGAAGGACGCGGCCATGCTGGCGACCACGGCAAACAGGACAATGTAGCGGCTGCGCCAAAGCGCGCCCTCGAACAGCCTTTCAATGAACTTCATCCGGCTCCCTCGGTTTCAGCGCGCCCCGTTCCGGGCGCAATTTGACCCGCGCGGCGCGATTCCACCGGGCGCGGCTCGGAAAAAAGCTGGCGCAGCGACATCGCCAGCTCCTCATCCATCCTGCTTCCCATTGCGCAGAGCAACGACCCGATGCGCTCATCGCGAGCCGGACCGGCGGGGCTCGGCGCATGCCGGAAAACGAACCGGTGCAGCACATCCGCCACCCTGATCTGATCCGGCTCCCGCGCCAGCACCCAACCCTCCCCCACCGCCTTGCGCACCCAGCCGGATGCGGCGAGGCGCCCGAGGATTTCCTCCACCTCGTGGTAATCCAGACCGAGGCTGCGGGCGAGCCGCGGCACCGTGACCGCATCGCCCGTGCGCAGCGATTCGCACAGGGCCTTCAGCATGTGCAGGGCCTGCTCCAAGCGTTCTCCCGGCACCGGATCTGCGCGCCGCCGGGAGGGCGGGGCGGAGAGCGCGGACGTGAGCAGCGCACCCAGGAGCACCACCAGCCAGGACAGATAGACCCAGAGCAGAAAAATCGGGATGCTCGCGAACGCCCCGTAGATCAGGCGATGGGTCTGGAACGTCGAAACGTACATCGCGAACCCCCGCTTCATGAGCTCGAAACCGATGGCGGCCACCGCGCCCCCGATCAGGGCATGGCGCCAGGGCACCTGCCGGTAGGGCACGGCGATGAATAGCAGCGTGAAGGCGAGCGCGCTGAAGATGCCGGGAACGATTTTCAGCATCAAGGTGCCGAGCGCCGGCACCTCCTTTACCAGACCGAGGGAGCTGCTGACGAGCCAGGAAGTCAGCGACAGGCTGGCGCCCACCAGCAGGGGCCCGATGGTAAGCACCGCCCAGAACATGAGCAGCCGCTGTACCATGGGTCTGCGCTGTGTCACGCGCCAGATGTTGTTCAAGGCGTCCTCGATGGTGAGCATCAGCGTCATGGCGGTCACCGCGAGAAAAGCAGTGCCCAGTGCCGTGAGGCGCCCGGCCGCGGCGGCGAACTGCGACATGTACACCGTGATCACCTTCCCCGCCGTCTCCGGCACCATGGTGGTGAGAAGAAAGATCTTGAACTGCACCGCAAGCCCCTCGAATGCGGGAAACGCCGCGATGCCCGCCATGGCGATGGCTATAAGCGGCACCAGTGAAAGGAGCGTGGTGAAGGTGAGGCTCGCCGCCACCTGCCCGAGCCGATCCTGGCGGGAGCGCAGCGCAAGGTATCCGAGGAAGTGGATCAGTCGCGTTATCGGATTCATGGGTCAGCCGGGCCCCCGGGGGAACGGACGCCGGACGCTGCTATATAATACCTTCGATTGCCCCGGCCCCCTCCATGCTCGAAATCCTCGTCCTCTACTACAGCCATCACGGAGCCGTGCGGGAACTCGCGCACCTCGTCGCGCGCGGGATCGAGGGCGTACCGGGCGCGCGGGCGCGGCTGCGCACCGTTCCACGGGTGTCCGCGGTCTGCGAGGCCGTGGAGCCGGAAATTCCCCACGCGGGGCCTCCCTACGCGGAACTCTCGGACCTGGAACAGTGTGCCGGCATCGCCGTTGGCTCGCCCACCCGCTTCGGAAACATGGCGGCGGCGATGAAATACTTCTGGGATGGCACCGGTCCCCTCTGGATGAAGGGCGCTCTGGTGGGCAAGCCCGCCGCGGTGTTCACCTCCAGTTCCAGCCTCCACGGGGGGCAGGAGACCACCCTGGTATCGATGATGCTGCCGCTGCTCCACCACGGCATGCTGCTCATGGGCCTCCCTTACACCGAGCCCGATCTCCTGAACACCGCTTCGGGCGGTACCCCCTACGGCGCGAGCCATGTGGCCGGGGCGGCGAACGACGCTCCCGTGACCGAGGCAGAGCGGCGGCTTGCGATCGAACTGGGCCGGCGCCTCGCGAGCACCTCGCTGCTGCTGCGACGTTGACCCCGGCCGCGATTGCGAGACGGTTTCTGCGCGCCCGTTACGGGGGTGCGCTCGGGACGCTTTCGGCCACGCTGTCGGGCCATCCCCACGTCTCGGCGGTGAATTACGTCAGCGACGGGCGCGGACATCCGCTGCTGCTGCTGAGCGCCC
>DASTHR010000217.1:0-4998 GCA_035718105.1 Burkholderiales bacterium | reverse complement strand
GGCGATGTGGATCAGCTGCGCAAGGAGCTGGAGAGCACCGGCTCCGACTCCAAGATCAAGAAGATCGCCAAGCGGCTGAAGGTGCTGGAGGCGTTCCAGAAGTCCGGCATCAAGCCGGAATGGATGATCCTGGAGGTGCTGCCGGTGCTGCCGCCGGAGCTGCGGCCGCTGGTGCCCCTGGATGGCGGACGCTTCGCAACCTCGGACCTGAACGACCTCTACCGCCGCGTGATCAACCGCAACAACCGCCTGAAGCGGCTGCTGGAGCTGAAGGCGCCTGAAATCATCGTGCGCAACGAGAAGCGCATGCTGCAGGAGGCGGTGGACTCGCTGCTGGACAACGGCCGTCGCGGCAAGGCCATGACCGGCGCCAACAAGCGGCCGCTCAAGTCCCTGGCCGACATGATCAAGGGCAAGGGCGGCCGCTTCCGGCAGAACCTGCTGGGCAAGCGCGTGGACTACTCCGGGCGTTCCGTGATCGTGGTTGGTCCTCAGCTCAAGCTGCACCAGTGCGGGCTGCCCAAGCTGATGGCGCTGGAGCTGTTCAAGCCCTTCATCTTCCACAAGCTGGAGGTGATGGGCCTTGCCACCACCATCAAGGCCGCCAAGCGCATGGTCGAGGGCCAGGAGCCCGTGGTGTGGGACATCCTGGAGGAGGTGATCCGCGAGCACCCGGTGATGCTGAACCGGGCGCCGACGCTGCACCGCCTCGGCATCCAGGCCTTTGAGCCGACCCTGATCGAGGGCAAGGCAATCCAGCTGCACCCCCTGGTTTGCGCGGCGTTCAACGCCGATTTCGACGGCGACCAGATGGCCGTGCACGTGCCGCTGTCCCTGGAAGCCCAGATGGAGGCGCGCACGCTGATGCTCTCCACCAACAACATCCTGTCCCCGGCCAACGGCGAGCCCATCATCGTGCCGTCGCAGGACATCGTGCTCGGCCTGTACTACATGACCCGCGACAAGCTGGGGGCCCGCGGCGAGGGCATGAACTTCATCAACGTCGCGGAAGTCTCCCGCGCCTACGACACCGGGATGGTGGAGCTCAATGCCCGGGTCTCGGTCCGCATCCGCGAGTACGAGGTGAGCGCCGAAGGCGAGAAGCGCGAGAAGGTGACGCGCTATCAGACTACCGCCGGCCGGGCGCTGCTGTCCGAGATCCTGCCCCCGGGCCTCGCATTCACGCTGATCGACAAGCCGCTCAAGAAGAAGGAAATCTCCCGCCTCATCAACGCCTGCTTCCGGCGCTGCGGTCTGAAGGAGACCGTCGTGTTCGCCGACCGCCTGATGTACACCGGATTTACCATGGCGACGCGCGCCGGCATCTCGATCGCGGTCGATGACATGCTGGTTCCCTCGCAGAAGGGGGGCATCATCGCCGGCGCCGAGAAGGAAGTGAAGGAGATCGAGGCCCAGTACACCTCCGGCCTGGTCACCCATGGCGAGCGCTACAACAAGGTGGTGGACATCTGGGGCCGCGCCGGCGACCAGGTCGCCAAGGCCATGATGGAACAGCTCGGTGCCGAGGCCGTGGTGCGCCACGATCCGAAGAAGGAGGCGCCGGTGCAGGTCAAGGACAAGGAAGGCAAGGCGCTGACCCAGGAGTCCTTCAATTCGATCTACATGATGGCGGATTCCGGTGCGCGGGGCTCCGCCGCGCAGATCCGGCAGCTCGCCGGGATGCGTGGCCTGATGGCCAAGCCCGACGGTTCCATCATCGAGACCCCGATCAAGTCCAACTTCCGCGAGGGGCTGTCGGTGCTTGAGTACTTCATCTCGACCCACGGCGCCCGCAAGGGCCTGGCGGACACGGCGCTCAAGACCGCGAACTCCGGTTACCTTACGCGCCGCCTGGTGGACGTGACCCAGGACCTCGTGGTCACGGAGGATGATTGCGGCACCAGCCAGGGGGTCGCCATGAAGGCGCTGATCGAGGGCGGCGAGGTGGTGGAAGCGCTGCGCGAGCGCATTCTCGGCCGGGTCGCCGCGGTGGATGTTTATCACCCCGAGGGCGGCGAAACTCTGTACGAGGCAGGCACCCTGCTCGACGAGGAGGCGGTGGATGCCATCGAAGCCGCCGGCATCGAGGAGGTCAAGGTGCGCACCCCCCTCACCTGCGAGACCCGCTACGGACTTTGCGCCAAGTGCTACGGGCGGGACCTCGCCCGCGGCCATCTGGTGAACGTGGGCGAAGCGGTGGGCGTGATCGCGGCCCAGTCCATCGGCGAGCCGGGCACCCAGCTCACCATGCGCACCTTCCACATCGGCGGCGCCGCGTCGCGCGCCGCGGTGGCAAGCCAGGTGGACAGCAAGTCCAGCGGCACGGCGCGTTTCTCCCCGACCATGCGCTACGTCACCAACGCCCGGGGCGAGCAGGTGGCCATCTCCCGCAGCGGCGAGGTCATCATCGTCGGCGACAGTGGCCGCGAACGTGAGCGCCACAAGGTCCCCTACGGCGCCACGCTGCTGGTGAAGGAAGGCGCCCCGGTCAAGGCCGGCCAGCTGCTGGCCACCTGGGACCCCCACACCCGGCCGATCGTCACCGAGTACGGCGGCACGGTGAAGTTCGAGAACGTGGAGGAGGGCGTGACCGTGGCCAAGCAGATTGACGAGGTCACCGGCCTTGCCACCCTCGTGGTGATCGATCCCAAGCGGCGCGGGGTCTCCACCGCCAAGGGCCTGCGGCCCCAGGTGAAGATGCTGGACGAGCAGGGCAAGGAGGTGCGGCTGGCGGGGACCGACCACCCGGTCAACTACACGTTCCAGATCGGCGCGGTCATCAACGTCAAGGACGGGCAGCAGGTGGCGGTGGGCGAGGTGCTGGCGCGCATCCCGCAGGAGACCTCCAAGACCCGGGATATCACCGGCGGCCTGCCGCGGGTGGCCGAACTGTTCGAGGCGCGTTCCCCCAAGGACGCGGGCATGCTGGCGGAGGTCACCGGCACCGTTTCCTTCGGCAAGGACACCAAGGGCAAGCAGCGGCTGATCATCACCGACCTGGACGGCGTCAGCCACGAGTACCTGATCCCGAAGGACAAGCACGTCATGGCCCACGACGGCCAGGTTGTGAACAAGGGCGAGATCCTGGTGGACGGTCCGGCCGATCCCCACGACATCCTGCGCCTGCTGGGGGTGGAGGCGCTGGTGCGCTACATCACCGACGAGGTGCAGGACGTCTACCGGCTGCAGGGCGTCAAAATCAACGACAAGCACATCGAAGTGATCGTGCGGCAGATGCTGCGCCGCGTCACCATTGCCGAGCCGGGCGACAGCGAATTCATCCCGGGCGAGCAGGTGGAGCGCTCGGAGGTGCTGGAAGTCAACGATCAGCTTGCCGGGGAGGGCAAGCAGCCCGCGAGCTTCGAGCACATGCTGCTCGGCATAACCAAGGCGTCGTTGTCCACGGACTCGTTCATCTCGGCCGCGTCGTTCCAGGAAACCACCCGGGTGCTGACCGAGGCGGCCATCATGGGCAAGAAGGACGAATTGCGCGGTCTCAAGGAGAACGTCATTGTCGGCCGGCTGATCCCGGCGGGCACCGGACTCGCCTACCACAATACCCGCAAGAAACAGGCCCTTGGCGAGGACATGGCGGAGGGGCGGCCGTTTGAGAATGCCGCTGCCGGCGAAGCCGCGGGGCAGGAGCACGTGGCTTGACACCCTGACGGCAACTCCTTAAAATTCACAGTCTTTTTCGGGCGCCGCCGGCTCCCGCAGCAGGGAGCGGCGATCAACTCCATCCAGGGACGGCGGACACGCCGTCCTGTTTTTTGGGAACTTGCAATGCCGACCGTCAGCCAGCTAGTGCGCAAGCCGCGCAGCCGCATCAAGACGAAGAGCAAGGTGCCGGCCCTCGCCAGCAGTCCGCAGAAGCGGGGCGTCTGCACGCGGGTGTACACCACCACTCCGAAGAAGCCGAACTCGGCCCTGCGGAAGGTGTGCAAGGTGCGCCTCACCAACGGTTTCGAGGTGATCAGCTACATCGGCGGCGAGGGCCACAACCTGCAGGAGCACTCGGTGGTCCTGATCCGCGGCGGACGGGTGAAGGACCTGCCGGGCGTGCGCTACCACGTCGTGCGCGGCAGCCTGGACACCGCGGGCGTGAAGGATCGCAAGCAGGGCCGCTCCAAGTACGGCGCGAAGCGCCCGAAGAGCGCGTAACAGCGAATTAGTTCGAGGAAAAGATGCCGCGACGCAGAGAAGTTCCGAAGCGCGAGGTCCTTCCGGACCCGAAGTATGGCAACCAGGATGTGGCCAAGTTTGTCAACGTCCTGATGACCCGGGGCAAGAAGTCGGTTGCCGAGCGCATCATCTATGGCGCCCTGGACCAGATCAAGAAAAAGTCCGGCAAGGACCCGATCGAGGTGTTCAGCCAGGCGATCACCAACGTCAAGCCCGCGGTGGAGGTCAAGAGCCGGCGCGTGGGCGGAGCGAACTACCAGGTTCCCGTGGAGGTGCGCCAGGTACGCCGGGTTGCGCTGGCCATGCGCTGGATCCGCGACGCCGCCCGCAAGCGCGGCGAGAAATCCATGGGGCAGCGCCTCGCGGGCGAAATCGCGGAGGCCGCGGAGGGACGCGGCGGGGCGGTGAAGAAGCGCGAGGAAGTTCACAAGATGGCGGAAGCGAACAAGGCTTTCGCGCATTACCGGTTCTAGGTGTGACCCGTCGTCAGGCGTCCGGGATTCGGGCGGCCTGAGGGCCGGATAGGGAAAGGCTGAGCAAAGTGGCGCGCACTACACCCATCGAGCGTTACCGCAACATAGGCATCATGGCCCACATCGATGCCGGCAAGACCACGACCACGGAGCGCATCCTGTTCTACACGGGGGTGTCGCACAAGATGGGCGAGGTCCACGACGGCGCTGCGGTCATGGACTGGATGGAGCAGGAGCGGGAGCGCGGCATCACCATCACCTCGGCGGCCACCACCTGCTTCTGGAAGGGGATGGACGCGAGCCACACCGAGCACCGCATCAACATCATCGACACGCCGGGGCA
>DASTHR010000216.1:0-2737 GCA_035718105.1 Burkholderiales bacterium | reverse complement strand
TGGGTGGACGGCGCCATGGCCGGATTCAGCAGCTACTTTCGCGCCGGTGTTCCCGGCGAGATGAAGCTCGACAAGCTTTATGTGCGGCCGGACCTGCAGCGACGCGGTCACGGCGGGCGGCTGATCGACCGCGCCGCACGGGTGGCGCGGGAGCGCGGCTGCAACCGCCTGGTCCTGGCGGTGAACAAGCGCAACGCCGCCGCTATCGGCGCTTACCGCAAGCACGGATTCGTGGTGGTGGGCTCCGCGGTGAAGGACATCGGCGGGGGTTTCGTGATGGACGATTACGTCATGGCGCTGGAGCTGTGAGCTTCGAGAACCCGAACCCGCAGAGGCTTTGCGACATGCTAAGGAACGAGGTGCGGACCATTGCGGTCGTGGGACTCTCCCCCCGTGCCCACCGTCCAAGCCATCACATCGCGGCCGGCCTGCAGCGGGCCGGTTTCCGGGTGATCCCCGTGCGTCCGCTGGTCCGGGAGGTGCTCGGCGAGACGGCGTATCCCGACCTTGCCAGCGTGCCGGTGCCGGTGGACCTGGTGAACGTGTTCCGCGCCGCCGACCGGCTCGACCCGATCGTCGACGAGTGCCTGAGGCTGGGCCTGAAGCGCTTATGGATCCAGGAGGGCATCGTCAACGAGGAAGCGGCGCTGCGGGCCCGGGAGGGCGGCATGACCGTGGTGATGGACCGCTGCATCCTGCGCGACTACCGGACGCTTTGCGCATGAGGCTGCGGTTCACCAAGATGCAGGGCCTGGGCAACGACTTCGTCGTGATCGACGGCTACAGCCGTCCGCTGGCCCTGGCGCGCGAGCAGCTCAGGTTTCTTGCCGACCGCCACTTCGGAGTCGGCTGCGACCAGATCCTGCTGGTGGAGCGCCCGAGGGTGCCGGACGCGGACTTCCGCTACCGCATCTTCAACGCCGACGGCGGGGAGGTGGAGCAGTGCGGGAACGGGGCGCGCTGCTTCGTGCGCTTCGTCCGCGACCGGGGTCTCACGTCACGGGACGAGATCCGCGCCGAAACGCTGGCGGGCGTTATCGCGCCGCGGCTGGAGCCCGACGGCCAGGTCACGGTGAACATGGGGCAGCCGCGCTTCGAGCCGGCGGAGATCCCCTTCATCGCCGGGGGGCGCAGCCTGACCTACTCCCTGGAGGTCGGCGGCCGGACGGTGGAGATCGGCGCCCTCTCCATGGGCAATCCCCACGCCGTGCAGCTGGTGCCGGACGTGGACACCGCGCCGGTGGCGGAGCAGGGCCCGCTGATCGAGGCGCATGCCCGCTTTCCGAAGCGCGTGAATGCAGGCTTCATGCAGGTGCTGGACCGCGGCCGCATCCGGCTGCGGGTCTGGGAGCGGGGCACGGGGGAAACCCTGGCCTGCGGCACCGGCGCCTGCGCGGCGGCGGTGAGCGGGATCCAGCGCGGCCTGCTGGACTCCCCGGTGCGGGTGAGTACCCGCGGCGGTGACCTGCTCATCCGCTGGGAGGGCGAGGGTCGACCGGTATGGATGACCGGACCCGCCGAGACCGTATTCGAGGGCGAGATCGAGATTCGAGAAAGGGAACGGGAATCATGAAATCGGAAGACGTGGCGCGTTTCCTCCGGGAGCACCCGGAATTCTTCGAGGAGCAGGGGGAACTGCTGGCCAATATTAACGTGCCGCATCCGCTGGGCGGTCGCGCCATCCCAATCGCCGAGCGCCAGCTGCTGGCGCTGCGGGACAAGAACAAGTCCCTGGAGGAGAAGCTGCGGGAGTTGATCCGCTTCGGCGAGGAGAACGACGCCCTGGGCGAGAAAGTGCACCGCCTGGCGCTCGCCCTGCTGCGCGCAACCGACCTGCGCAACACGCTGCACGCGTTGAGCTTCAACCTGCGGGAAGACTTCGCCGTGCCCCACGTGGCGCAGCGGCTCTGGGGCTGGGCGCCGGCGGGCGAGGCGCTCGCGGAATTCGCCCCGGTGAGCGACGGCGTGCAGGCCCTGGCGGACGGGCTGGTCCAGCCCTACTGCGGCGGTCATGCCGCGCCGGAGGTGGCGGGCTGGTTCGGCGAGGACGCATCGCGGCTGCGCTCCTTCGCCATGGTGGCGCTGCGCCGCGAGACCCCCTTCGGGCTGGTGGTGCTGGCGAGCGAGGACCCGCAGCGCTTCTACCCGGAAATGGGAACGCTCTATCTCTCGCGCATCGGCGAGATGGCCGGCGCGGCCCTGGGACGATTCCGGCCGTGAAGGAGGAAGGGTACCTGAACGGGTACCTGTCGCACCTCGCGACGGAACGGCGGCTCTCGCCCCACACCTGCGCGGGCTATGAGCGCGATGTGCGCGCCCTGCTGAGCCTCGCGGGGGACACGCCACTGGAGAAACTGGGCATCCACCATGTCCGGCGCTTCGTGGCCCTTCTCCACGGCCAGGGGCTGCAGGGCAGAAGCCTGGCGCGGCGGCTTTCCGCCTGGCGCGGGTTCTTCAACTACCTGGCGCGCGACCACGGATTTCGGGCCAATCCCTGCGCGGGGGTGCGCGCGCCGCGCGGCCCCAGGCGCCTGCCGGACGCGCTCTCCCCTGAGCAGGCGGCGCGGCTGCTGGAGATGCCGGAGGGGGATGCCCTGGCATGCCGCGACCATGCGATGTTCGAACTGTTCTATTCCTCCGGCCTGCGCCTGGCGGAGCTCACCGGGCTGCGGCCCGAGGACCTGGATTTCCGGGAGGGGACGGTGCGGGTCACGGGCAAGGGGGCCAAGACCCGGGT
>DASTHR010000215.1:0-3786 GCA_035718105.1 Burkholderiales bacterium | reverse complement strand
CGGTGCCGTAGAAGTCCAGTTCCCGTCCCCGCTTCGCGTCCGTGTTCCGGGGCACGGCCTGCAGCCGGAACCCCGCGCCGCTCACGACATGGACATTGATGCTGCGCAGGTCGGCGTAGTTGAGGGTGAGGGCGCCATGTTTCGCGGCGAGATGGCTGTCCAGGGTGAGCACCGTGCTAGGACCGGTGAGCGTGCTCCAGCCGGCGCCGCGCTTCTCGACGGCGCTCACGCCCCGCACCAGCCAGCGGCGGATGCCGGCGCCGCCGGCGCTGTTTCCGTAGCGGCCCTCCACCACCACCCGGATGCCCGGGGAGAGATTGTCCACCGCCGCGTCGAGAGGCAGCTCCGAGGCCGCGATGGAAGGAACGGCAGGCGGACCCATGGTGATGTCGAGCCGGCGCGCGAAGGAGACGTTGGCGACGGTGGCGCGGCCCTTGGCGTCCACCTTCGTCTCCTGGGGCGGGGCATTGTGGCCGTAGTGCCGGTGGCTCGCCCCCAGCTTGAAGGCGAAAAGCTCGGAAGCTGATGCGGGAGCCAACTCCGGCTGGGGGGCGGGCGGAATCATAACCGCCTGCTGCATCTGACGCGGCGCCCCGGTGCCGGGCGAGCCCGCGAACATCTGGGGCAGGGCGCCGCCGCCCTGCATCATCTGCTTCTGCACCGCGCCGATGTTGAGGACGCCGACGCCTTGCAGCGGCGGGACCTCGGCGCGCAGCAGGGAGATTGCGAGATTGGTGATGCCGCCACGGATGGCCACATGGGTTGCGCCGAAGGACTCCCAGACGCGGTCCACCACCGCGATCTGGGCGTGCTTCAACTCGGCGGGGTTCGCGGCGGAAGGGGTCGCTACCCCCAGCAGCAGCCGGTCGCCGGGGCTCAGGGTGAGGCCGGACGGAAGCGCGGTGAGCACCTGGAATTCCTTCTCGCCGCGGTGGATCGCGGGGGTGAGCCGCGGCCGATAGAGATGGAAGCTGGAGAGCTGCGGCCACGCGGTCAGCGCCGCGGATGCTTCGAACACCACCGGCTGGGGCTGGCCCTCGATCTGCGCCGTGAAGCCGAAGCCCTTGGGCACGGTCACCGGCCGCTCGCCCTTGGCGAGCAGCGCGAAGCGGGTGTCGCCTCCCAGCCCGGGGGCAAGGCGGTAGCCGAGCAGGCGGACCAGGTCCGCCACGCTCTCCCGCCATTTCGCCGTGCGCAGATAGAACTCGTTGGCGTAAAGCTCCTGGTAGAAGCTCAGGATGTCGCCCACGATGGCCGCGCCTTCGACCAGGGCGATGCCGGGATCGTCCGCGCCGCGGTGGGTCCAGGCGGCGAGCAGGGGATGGGCACTGATGCGCGCCAGCATGTGGGCACGCATCTCCGCGTATCCGCCAACGCGGTAGGCGAGGGTGGGCAGCCCCGGGCGGTTCTCGACGGGCCGCGGGAATAGCGGCTTGGTTTCGCAATCGTGCTTGCAGCTCATCTTCTGCCACCCTGGATGTCGAAGAGGATGCGGCCCCGCTCCAGGTGGCTCGGGTCATTGGCCACCCGCAGGATCTCGAAAGGACCCATCTCGAGCCGGATTGCTGCCGACCTGGGCAGGTCCTCCGGCTGGATCGTAACGACGCTCGCCGCGCCGCCGGCGCCGGGGTTCCAGCGCCGCATGCTCACGGAGAGCACCCGCTCCACCCCCGTTACCGCCATCGCCCGGCCGATGATCTGGCTCGCGTGCAGCGCCTGGCCGAAGCTCCAGAGGTCGGGATGGAAAAAGCCCTGCCGCCCGTAGGGGGTGTAGCCGTCCGAGAACTCCGCTTCCAGAACCACCCGCAGGTCCTCCGGCCAGTAGGCGGGATGGGCGCAGAGGCCCACCGCGATGTCCAGCGGCACGGAGATGGCGGGCCGCACCTCCAGGTCCTCGCCGATCAGGCGCACTGCGTCCAGGTGGCCGGCGATCCTGCGCGCCGCGGCGGGGGTGAGATCCGTGGCGCCGGCGGGGTCGATGGCGACCCGCACCGTGCGCCAGCTTCCGGTCCAGGCGTAGGCGGCGCGCGCATGGCCCACCTCGGGCAGTTCCTCGGCACGCCGGGCGTAATCCTCCAGGGTCACCGCGCGAAGTTGGCGCCGGCGATAGGCCTCGGGCACCCGCCGAAGGATCTCCGCCACCGGCTCCGGTTCGCGCCCGCCGGTGACGTCCAGCGGGTTCCACACGCTGCTCACCGCCGGGGCCAGGGCGCGGTCGAAGGAGACGAGGCTGTCGCAGCCCACGTTGCCGGCCACGCCCTGTCCAACGCGATAGTCGCAGGTCACCACGGCGCCCTCGGGAAGGGCGCGACCGTTCACGCCGTTGCCGAAGCGCACCGCACTGCGCGAGAGCTCGTCGGTCTCCACCACGAACCGTGCGGCCTCGCCGCTGCTCTCGATGAGGTCGCTCACTTCCTCCCATGGCGTGGCGATGCCGGCCACGCTCACCTGCAGGCTGGAGCGCGTGGCCTTCTCTCCCCCGGGCGGGGTGTCGAGGTAGGCGAGCGGCGCCTGGGTGAGGGAACACAGCGTGCCCCACTTTTCGGTGCGCTCGTATTCGGCCTCGTCGGTTCCCCGCACGGCGTTCGCATTGAGTCCGGCGAGGGGCGCGCCGGGGCCGCGGAACACCGTGCGCCAGGGGCGGCCGTGGGTCACCCGCAACAGGTTGCCGCAGAACTTCGCCAGGTCGTCCAGCCGGGTTCCGTCGCAGCGGGTGGTGAAGCAGTAGCGGCGCGCGAGGCGGTCCTCGGGCAGCCAGCGCACCCGCACCAGGAAACGCCCGGCCACCGGATCCTCCACCACCTCGGCCCGCGGCAGCTCCGCATCCTTCGGCAGCAGCCGCAGCACCTGGCGGGCATGGGGATCGCGGCCGTTGAGGGTGCCGGTTTCCGGATTGAGTTCCTGCTGCAGCAGCAGGCGGTCCACGCCGGTGTCCACGTCCGCGTCGCCGGTGGGGGCGCTGGTGGCCTGGTCCGGATGGGTGCCGAGGAAGAGTTGCGCCAATGCCTGGGCCTGGCCGAGGGTCATGGGCGCGGGCAGGGTCAGGTCGGCCTCGGTGCTGCCCGCCTCCAGGGCGGTGACGGTGCCGCCCCAGGTGTAGAGCCGCAGGTCGTTGAGCAGCGGGAAGCAGCGCCTGCGCCAGCGCGATCCCCCCCGGGGCAGCGCGAAGATCACCGCCCCCGGGTCGGTCCACTTCTCGCCGGTCCACACCGCGAACTCGTCCCCCGGCGCGGCGGGCAGGTCGGCCTTCAGGGCCACCCCCAGCGCAAGCCAGGTGGTGGCCTGGTTGCCCTGGTGGAGGTGGTAGTCCATGAGCCGGGCGTGGCGCGCCAGGGACAGGCGCTTGCGGGCGGTGGCGAGAAAAGCCTCGTTGCCCACCCGGTCCTGGTAGTCCGCCAGCTCGTCGGCGTCGGCGGCCAGGAGGTCGATCAGCACCTGGTCCAGGTCTGCTTCGCTGGTGGGCTGCCAGCCCGGCACCCGCTCCGCCATGGCAGTGATCAGCACGTGCTTGAAGGACTCGTAGTCCCGGGCCAGGTAGTCAATGACCGGCTCGGCGGCGCGCGCGGATCCCTTCTCGAATTCCGGGGCGCAGTTCAGGTTGAAGCAGCCGGGGCGGAACCTGAACGGCAGCGCGGCGAGCAGGGGATCAAAACCCGCCACCGGTGCATGCAGGGTGTAGGTGGAGTAGTCGCCCACCGGCTCCACCCGGAGCCGCAGCGTGTTGGGGCCCGGGCCCGCCAGCACCTGGGTGACGCGGATCTGGCCGGGATCGGAGCCGCCGCGGAT